>NZ_QKSG01000005.1:0-228407 GCF_003234035.1 Curtobacterium sp. MCPF17_031
TACTGGGTTGATAGGCCGGATGTGGAAGCGGGGACTAACGACCCGTGGAGCTGACCGGTACTAATAAGCCGAAGACTTGACACACACTTTTTTCCTGACCCCTTCGGGGGTCGGGGCTCGCGTCCACTTTGTGGTTCCCGACAGACGATCGGGAACAACTGAAACTGAACACCGCGCATGCGCGGAACAGGTTTCGAAGCTTCCTAGTAGGAGTGTCGAAATTGTTCCGGTGGTCATAGCGAGAGGGAAACGCCCGGTCACATTCCGAACCCGGAAGCTAAGCCTCTCAGCGCCGATGGTACTGCAAGGGGGACCTTGTGGGAGAGTAGGACGCCGCCGGACTTCTCTTCATGAAAACCCCTGACACGGGGAGCATCCGCTCCCTCTGTCAGGGGTTTTCTGCATTTGTGTGCCACGTTGCTCGCTGCCTGGACACCGCGTTCGCCGCAGCCGGTAGACCGGATGCATGCAGGTCGTCGGAGTCACACAGTTCGGAGGGCCCGAGGCCCTCGCCGTCCACGAGGTCCAGGACGTCCACGCCGGCAGCGGGTCCGTGCGGATCGCCGTCCGAGCGTTCGCGGTGAACCCCACTGACACCGGAGTGCGCGCGGGGGAGCGGGACTCGAGCGCAGCCGCTCCGCCCTACGTCCCCGGGATTGACGCAGCGGGTGTGATCGACGAGGTCGGTCCCGACGTCGAGGGTTGGGCTGTCGGCGACGAGGTCATGGCCATCGCGCTACCCCTCACCGGCCACGGCGGCGCCTACGTCGAGCACCTGGTCGCACCGGTCGGGTCGTTCACCCGCATCCCGCGCAGCACCTCGATCGAACTCGCGTCCACCGTCCCGATGAACGGCCTCACCGCCATCCAGATCCTCGAGCTCGCCGGCCTCGAGCGCGGCCAGACCCTCGCCGTGACCGGTGCCGCGGGCCTCCTCGGCAACTACGTCGTGCAGCTCGCCAAGGCCGCCGGCATCACCGTCATCGCGGACACCTCGGAGCAGGACGAAGTGCTCGTGCACTCCCTCGGCGCGGACCACGTCGTTCCTCGGGGCGATGCGTTCGCCGATGCAGTCCGGGCCATCGTCCCCGAGGGTGCCGACGCCCTCGCGGACTGTGCTGTCCAGCGGGACGTCGTCGTCCCGGCCCTCCGCCACGGTGGCGTCTTCCTCGACGTCCGCGGTTGGCAGGGCAACGGCACGGACGGCATCCGCTTCGAGCAGGTCATGGTCTTCCGCGAGTACCGGTCGTTCGACAAGCTCGAGCGGCTCCGACACGCGGTCGAGGGCGGCACGATCGTTCCCCGCGTCGCCGAGGTGCTGCCCGCCGCGCGTGCCGCCGAGGCGCACCAACGCCTCGAAGCCGGCGGGACTCGAGGCCGGTTCGTGTTGACCTGGTGACGGAGGTCCGCAGGTGACGGGTGTCGCCGTGTGACGGGAGTCACCACGTGACGGACGGGAGGCCCGGGACCGACTGGTTCCGGGCCTCCCGTCCGTCATCGGCGCGCCTCCGTGAGCGTGCCTAGCCCAGCCGCGTCGCCACGAGGCCGCCGTCGACGTCGAGGGTGCACCGTGCACGAAGGCCGCCTCGTCCGAGACCAACGAGCGCACGGCGCGTGCGATGTCCACTGCGCAGTACCTCAAGCGTGCCCGGCTGGGGGAGGTGCGGCGGCGGATGATCGTGCTGGGTGGAACCGCTGCCCGGGCGGCGGTGGCGGCCGGCTACCGCAGAGCGTCGCACTTCTCACGGGACCACCGGGAGCGTTCGTCGCAGTTGGGCGAGTCTGCTCGGACCGTCGTGACGCGATGCGGTCCCACCGGTCGAGAGCCGCCTCCACCAGATCGACGGCGGCCTCGACGCCGTCGTGCTCCCAGATCCGGATGACGACCCATCCTTCGCTGCGGAGGACAGCGTCGTGCGACGCGTCACGTCGCCGGTTGGCGAGCAGCTTCGCCCGCCACAGCTCGGCATTCGCCTTCGGTAGGTGCGCGTGCTCCTCGCACCAGTGCCAGAAGCAGCCGTCGACGAAGACGGCCACACGGGCGCGGGGGAAGACGAGGTCGGCGCGCGCCCTCGTCCGGCTGCTGATCCGACGGTCGACGAAGAACCGGCGGCCGCGAGCGTGGAGGGCCCGACGGAGCGCGAGTTCCGGCGCGGTGTCCCTCCGGCCGAAAGGCGCCATGTGGCGGGTTCGGCGTTCGTCGGCTTCCCAGTGCTGCATCCCGGGACGGTACCGCCGAGGCGGCGGCGGACGCCGCGCGATCCTGAAGTATGTGGACAACGCCGGACGGGAGGCGCGGGGCGGCACCGCGCCGCGCCTCCCGTCCGGCGACGGCTTCCGTCAGAGACCGAGTTCGGCGCGGAGGTACGGGGCCGTGCGGCTGTCCGCGGAGGCAGCGACCTCGGTGGGCGTGCCGGCTGCGACGACCTGGCCACCGGCGTCGCCTCCGGACGGTCCCATGTCGATGACGTGGTCGGCTGCGGCGACGACCGACATCGAGTGCTCCACGACGACGACCGTGTTGCCGGCATCCGTCAGCTGGGACAGCTGTTCCGTCAGGCGCTCGACGTCGGCGGGGTGCAGGCCCGTGGTCGGCTCGTCGAGGACGTAGAGCGTGTGGCCGGAGCGAGCGCGCTGCAGTTCGGTGGCGAGCTTGATGCGCTGGGCCTCGCCGCCGGACAGTTCCGGAGCGGGCTGCCCGAGTCGCAGGTAGCCGAGCCCGACCTGGCCCAGGGCGTCGAGCGTGCGGGCGGCGGCGGGGATCGCGGCGAGGAACGGAGTGGCCTCGTCGACGGTCATGCCGAGGACGTCGGCGATGGTCGATCCGTTCCAGCGGACCTCGAGCGTCTCGTCGTTGTACCGGGAGCCGTGGCACTCCGGGCACGGCGCCCAGCTCCCCGGCAGGAACAGCAGTTCCACGGAGACCGAGCCCTCGCCCTGGCAGACCTCGCACCGGCCGCCCGCGACGTTGAAGGAGAACCGTCCGGCGGTCCAGCCGCGGGCCTTCGCGTCATCGGTCGCCGCGAACGCCGTCCGCACCGCGTCGAACAGCCCGGTGTACGTGGCGAGGTTCGACCGGGGCGTCCGGCCGATCGGCTTCTGGTCGACCTCCACCACGCGGCTGACCGTCGGGTGGTCGACCGCTCTGGTGGGGAGGATGCCTCCGACGAGCGAGGACTTCCCCGAACCGCTCACGCCGGTGACGGCGGTGAAGACCCCGAGCGGCAGGTCGACGTCCAGCCCGCGGAGGTTGTGGCGCGTGACGTCGCGCAGTGCCAGGGTGCCGATCGGCGTGCGGGTGGGGCGGGCCTCCCGGTCGGAGCCCCGCGGCTGCAGGAACCGGCGTGTGACGGACGCCTCGACGTCAGCCAGGCCGTCGACGGGCCCGCTGTACAGGACGGTGCCACCGGCGGTGCCGGCGCCGGGGCCGACGTCGACGATCCAGTCGGCCTGGCGGACGATGCGCATGTCGTGCTCGACGACGAAGACGCTGTTGCCGCTGGCGCGGAGGTCCTCCAGGACCTGGATCAGGGGCTCGGCATCGGCGGGGTGGAGGCCCGCGCTCGGCTCGTCGAGGACGTAGACGACGCCGAACAGCCCGCTCCGCAGCTGGGTCGCGATGCGGAGGCGCTGCATCTCGCCGGGGGAGAGCGTCGGCGTGGCACGGTCCAGGCTCAGGTAGCCGAGGCCGAGACCGGTGAGCACCTCGACGCGGCCGAGCAGGTCGCGGGCGATGGCCACGGCGACCTCGGTGCGCTCGCCCGAGGTCGTGCGCGAGGTGGCCGCTGCGGCGTCGGTCAGCTCGGCTGTCGGACGGAGGACCTCGGCGACGTCGGACAGCGGCAGGGCGTTGAGGTCGGCGATCGTCAGACCCCTGAACGTCACCGCGAGTGCCGCCCGCGTCAGCCCCGAACCGCCGCACAGCGTGCACGGACCCGACTCGACGAACTGCAGGACCTTGTTGCGCTGCGACTCGCTCTGCGAGTCGGCGAGGGTGTGCAGGACGAACTGGCGTGCGCTCCAGAACTTCCCCTTGTACGGCTTCGCGACCCGGTCGCGCTTCGGCTGCACCTGGACGACTGGCTGCTCCTCGGTGAAGAGCAGCCAGTCGCGGTCCGCCTGCGGCAGCTCACGCCACGGTCGCTCGATGTCATAGCCGAGGCCGGCCGTCACGTCGCGCAGGTTCTTGCCCTGCCACGCACCAGGCCACGCCGTGATCGCACCGTCGCGGATGCTCAACGACGGGTCACGGACGGCGGAGGCCTCGGTCACCTCGTGCGCGACGCCGAGGCCGTGGCAGCGCGGGCAGGCGCCGGCGACGGTGTTCGGGGAGAACGAGTCCGAGTACAGCTGCTCCGCACCATCGGGGTAGGTGCCGGCACGGGAGTAGAGCATGCGGGTCGAGTTGCTCAGCGTCGTGAGCGTCCCCACCGTCGACCGGGAGCTCGGGGCACCGCGGCGCTGCTGCAGGGCGACGGCCGGCGGGAGGCCCGTGATCGACTCCACGTGCGGGGTCGAACCCTGCGCGATGAGGCGGCGAGCGTAGGGGGCGACGGACTCGAGGAAGCGGCGCTGTGCCTCGGCGAAGACGGTGCCGAACGCCAGGGAGGACTTGCCCGAGCCGGAGATTCCCGTGAAGGCGACGATGCGGTCGCGGGGGATGTCGACGTCGACGTCGCGGAGGTTGTTCTCGCGGGCACCGCGGACGCGGATGAACCCGTCGCTCGTGGTGGTGGGGTCGAGGGCTGTGGTCGAGTCGCGGGTCGTGCGTGGAGCGGGCATCACTTCGAGCGTAGGCGGGTCGGGGCGGGCCGGTCATGGGTCGGTGTGTCCCTGCTGGACGTCAGGCGCGTGGCGGGCTGGTGCTGCGCCTCCCGTCAGTCGGTACGGTGGAGGTGGGGAACGGGGGATCAATGGTCGACGACAACGCGTGGTCGCCGCCGAAGCGGCGGAACGGCATCGGGTGGATCGTGCTGAGTGGTCTGCTGCTGCCCGCCGGGTGGATCGCGTGGCTGCTCGTCGCGCTCGCCGGGTACAACGGCGTCGACAGCTCGAACCGGTCGCTCTCGGCGCAGACGATCGGTGACGTCGTGGTGACGGTGGTGTGCGCAGGGGTGCCGCTCACCGGGGTCGTCGTGCTGCTGGTGCAGCGACGGCGTGACCGATCGGTCACGCTGGTCGGCCCGGTGGCGTGCGCCGTGTTCGCGGTCCTCGCGGCCGGGACGCTCGGGTACCCGACGACGGGGGTGGCGAGGAGCTGGGCTGCGGATGCCGAGCGCCGTGCGCAACCACTCACCGAGCTCGAGACGAGCAGGACGCAGACGGAGGCGGAGCAGGACCTCGCGGGCGTCGGAGAGCTCGCCGTGCGCGCGCTGGGCGAAGACGTGCGTTCCCAGGACGTCGTCCAGGTCACCCTCGAGTGCCCGCTGTCGAACCTGCAGGAGGGCACGCAGTACATGTGGCGATGGTCGGTACCCTCCGACCCGGAGGGTGAGCCGCAGACAGATGCCGAGCGGCAAGCCGATCAATTGCCAGCGGACGAGGTCGAGCGGCGACTGGCTCCCGTGCGCGAGGTGCTGCGCGAGGCCGGGCTCCGCGACGCCGACCCGTCCGGCTGGGACATCCGAGCGCTCGGGGACGACTGGCTCGCGGAGGCGAACGCGAGCGTGACCAGGGCCTCGGGCGACGTGATGGTCGAGACGACCTGCCTGGCGGGAGGGCCCGGCAACGGGTACGTCGATGAGTGAGCAGGACGTGACCGCTGTCCCGAATCACCGAGCATCGACCCAGGTGCGGGTCGCGCTCGCGGTGTCGGCAGCGTGCACCGTGTACGAACTGCTCGCTGGCGCACTCGTGCAGTGGACCGGGCTCGGGTTCGTGCCGCTGCTGCTGGTCGTGCCGGTCTACCTCGTGGCGATCCTGCTGCTCGTGTGGGTCGGGCAGCAGGGCGTCCGGACAGCGAGGACTCTGGCGATCGTCGTCGGGATCGTGCTCGCGGCGTCGCTGCCGATCTCGATGATCGTGGCGCTGGCGACCTGGGACTGACCACGATCAGCCGCTCCCGCACGGTCCGTAGCGCTTGGTGAGGTGCTGGACCTCGATGGCGGGGGTTTCGGGCATGCCTTCAGCCTGGCTGGTGGGGTGGCGGCGCCATGGGATCCGGGGAGCGGGTGGAGGTGGGGTCCTCCGATCGGAGGATGGCGGAGTGCCCCCTCGAACAGGTGGTCGCAGCCCGAGGCGATCACGATGAGGATGGAAGAGCGCTGGGCAGTGCTCATCCGCGTCAGGAGGGACTGGGGATGCACAACGGCTACGCGGTGATCGACCTCGAGACGACGGGCCTCGCGCCCTCGTACGGGCACCGAATCATCGAGATCGGCATCGTCCACGTCACACCTGACGGCGACGTCGAACGGACCTTCGAGACCGTCGTCAACCCCCAGCGAGACCTGGGCCCCGTGCACATCCACCGCCTGCGCGGCGCAGACATGGCCGGCGCCCCGACCTTCGCGGACATCGCCGGCGACCTGGTCGACAAGCTGCGCGGCCGGGTCGTCGTCGCACACAACGCCTCGTTCGAAGCGCGGTTCCTGCACGCCGAGTTCGAGCGCCTGGGCCACCGGTCGCCGTTCAAGCAGGCGAGCACCGCGCTCTGCACGATGCGGCTGGCGCAGGAGTTCCTGCCCGGCTCCGGTCGGAAGCTCGCCGACTGCTGCAGCGCCTACGACATCGAACTCGTCGACGCGCACGAGGCCCTCGCCGACGCCCGCGCCACCGCGAGCCTGCTCGGCGCGTACATCGGGTCCTCCCGGCAGGATCCCCGCTGGACCACCTGGGGGACGCGAGCCACGGAGTTGCGGTGGCCGAGCCTCCAGTCCGGTGTTTCGCCCTGGACTGCACGGCGGCGCTCGACCGGCACCACCGACCGCACCCGCGTGGACGTGGCGACGGACCGCCTGCCGGCCGTCGACGGCGGTACGGAGGCGACGCTCTACGCGGCCGTCCTCGACCGTGCGCTGTCGGACGACCTGCTGACCGCGAGCGACGCCGACCAACTCGCCGCGTTCGGGCGTGAATTCGGACTGCCCGAGCCAGTCCGAGCTGACCTGCACCGCCGCTACTTCGCCGACCTGGTTGAAGCCGTCTGGGCCGGCGGGGTCCTCACGATCCAGGACCACATTCAACTCGAACGGGTCGCGCGGCTGCTCGGCGTCACCGACGACGAGCTGGAACACGCGGTCCACAGTCGCCAGCCAGCGCGCATGGGCGCGCGGTCCTTTTCCGCCGCGACCCAGGCGGCGCCCGCAGCCGTTGAGGAGGAACCCACGATCGACCTGGGTGAGGGCAGCATCGTCACGCTGACCGGGGAGATGCGGCGGAGCCGGACCGAGATCGAGGCGGACCTGGAACGGCTCGGCATCCGGTCAGCGCCGAACGTCACGAAGAAGACGGCCGTGCTCATCGCCGCCGACGTCGACAGCCTGTCCGGCAAGGCGCGGAAGGCCCGCCAGTACGGCACTCCGATCATCGAGGAGGACGTCCTGGAGGCGGCGCTCGCCGCCGCGAGGTAGGGCTCGGTTCGTCAAACGGCCGGCTCCGGCGCCATGGCTCCGGTGGTCCGCCCGTCCGCCTGCCGGGATCGCTCGTGCGCCAGCCGTGCCCGCTCGTCGGCGAGTACCTGGGCGATGAGCTGCGACTCCGAGATGTCGAACGCCTGCGCCGACGCGCTCGCGGTCTCGCTGACGGCCGCGAAGTCCGCGAAGGTCCGGGTCTTCCGCGCGAGCATCCGCACGAGGGCTGCGTCGACACCGTCCTCGGACAGCAACCGGTGCACCTGGACCACGTCGAGCTGTCCCATCCGTCGGGCACGGGCGATGGCCTGCCACTCCGTCGTCGGCTTGAGCTGCGGCTCGCAGATCACCACGACCGACGCGGCCTGGATGTTGAGGCCGACGCCGCCGGCGATGATCTGCGCGACCAGCACCGCTCCCGGAGCTGCGGCGGAGAACTCGTCGATCATGTCCTGCCGCCCCGAGGGGGACGTGGAACCGCTCAACGGACCGAAGACGGTGCCGTCGACGGAGGCGAGCACCGCCTCCAGGACGGCGCGGTAGTGGGAGAAGACGATGGTCTTGCGGCCGGTGGAGCGCGCTTCGGCGATGACGTCGCGCAGCGACGCGAGCTTGCTCGAGGCGGCGCCGTCGAGCATGGCAAGCTGCCGCATCGTGTGGAAGCTGTCGCCGTCGACCGCGGCGGCGTAGCGCTCCGCCTCGGCAGGGGTGAGGTCGGTCCACTCCTCGACCTCGACCAGCTCCGGGAGCTCGGTGAGGACGTCCTCCTGGCTGCGGCGGAGGTAGACCGGCGCGATCTGCTTCCGGAACGCCAGCGGGTCGTCGTCCTCGTCGACCATCAGGTCCGGGCGGATGTGGTCGATGAGGACCCGGAACTCCTCGACCTTGTTCTCGAGCGGGGTGCCGGACATGAGGAGCGCGCGGTCGGCGCGTTCGAGGAGTGCGCGGGTGTGCTTCGTGCGCTTGGCGTCGGGGTTCTTGACGTAGTGCGCCTCGTCGACGATCACCGCGGCGAACCGCTGCTCCTCGGGCACCCGCGTGCGGAACCACTCGAGCGTCTCGTAGGTGGTGACGGCGACGCCGCCCTCGCGGAGCCAGCCGTTGATCCCGCGCACGCGCTCGGTGCCGTGGATGCGGAACGCCGGCACGGTCGTGTGCTTCTCGGTCTCGCGCAGCCAGTTCGCCACCACTGCGGCCGGGCACACGACAACGAACCGCGGCGTGCCGTCGGTCGCGGTGGCGGCCACGTGCGCGATCGCCGCGAGTGCCTCGACGGTCTTGCCGAGGCCCATCTCGTCGCCGATGACGACGCGCTCCTGCACGAGCGCGAACGCCGCACCGAACCGCTGGTATCCGCGGAGCGACGCGGACAGGAGGGACGTGTCCAGGTGGAACTGCTCGATCTGCTCGATCAGGCCCTCGGGCAGCGACCCGCGGCCGGCCGTCGTCGAGTTGGTGAGCCCGACCTCGTCGAGGAGGGCGAAGTAGCTGGCCGGACGGTCGAGGAAGTCACTCCAGTCGTCCGTCGTCGCGATCCGGTCGCGGTCGCCCGCTGCGCGGACCGCACGCTGGCGGGCGTCGTCGACGTCCGCCTCGATCCGCTCGACCGCACCCTCGGCCGGGTTGAACGAGCCGGAGGCCCGCGCGCCCGGCTGGTGCACGATGCCCAGGACCGCTCGCTGCGCGACCGTGTCCGCCAGGGGAGCGAGTTCGCCGACGAGGACGGCCGCGCGAGGGCCGCCGCCGTTCTTCGCCGCCTCCCACAGCCGGAGCGCGGAGACCAGGGCCACGCTCGCCGTGTCTTGTCGGCGAGCGTCGATCTGGATGGCGGCGTCCTCGCGGGCAGCGTCCTGCATCGACCGGGCGGCGGCGTTGATGCGCGCGGCCGTCGTCTCGCCGATGCCGGGCAGGTGACCGGCGACGATCGGAGCCCGCAGGAGCTCGCCCACGGTCTGGATACCGGTGTCCCGGACCGCGCCGAGGCGGAGCTGGTCACGGGTGACCTCGCGGAGCCGGTCGATGTCCATCGTGTTCAGCTCGCGTCGGGCCGCAACGTCCCGCACACGGTGGCCGGCGTCGAGGACGCGCGCACGGGCCTCCTGTTCGGTTTCGACCACCGACCGGAGCGTCGCGATCGTGGTCCGGAGGTGCGCCATCGGGGCGAGGTCGATCAGGGCGACCGGGCCGAGGTGCGCGGTCGAGGTGAGGAGCGGGCCCTCGGTGTCGAGGAGTGCGTCGAGCGTGGCGTCGGGACGGGGGAAGTGACGAGTGTCGATGGCCTTCAGCGCGGAGAGGGCGCCGTTGTCGAGCCAGGCAAGGGTGTTCGTCAGGTATTGCTCGGCGCGGGCTGCTGCTTCACGGCGCTCCCGGCCGGCGAAGATGCCGGCGATGCCTGACGCGGAGTCCTCGTCGGCGAGGGCTGCGGGGACGTCCTTCGTCAGGACGGTGAGGACGTCCTCGGCGGCGCGGTCTGCGTGGGGGAGTGTGGCGGCGTGCTGCATCGCGGACGCCAGGGACGTGTCGGTGAGGCGGAGAGGGAGGACAGAGCAGGAGAGGGCTGGGCCGGTGATCGTCAGGCGGCGGGTGAGGAGGTCGTCCGTCGCTGACGCGGCTGCGTCCTGGATGGAGGCGCGGTGATTGCGGACCTCGGTGGCGACCTCCGACAATGTCTGCAGGCGGTCACGAAGTGCTCGGTCGACCATTGGTGCCCCTCCTTGGGTCGTTGGGTTCATCGTGGCATGTCAGGCAAGCTTCGTGATGGACGGAACGATGCCAAGATCACGGTGGACACTCACCGCGGTGTCAGCCCGCGCCTTCGCGGTCTGGATGACACACGCGCCGGCAGCCGGCCCGATCGGGGGCCTCTACGGAACGTGCACATTGGCGTGAGTACGTGTCAGTATCAGCTGATGATCGAACACAAGGAGACTTCGTGAAGCAATGCCCAAAGTGCGGCAACACCGCACCTTCGGACATGAAGTTCTGTTCGGTCTGCGGTACGGCGCTTCGTGATGCTTCGATGGCCGCCCCTGGAGTACCGACTTCGATGTCGGCTCCCGCTGAGAGTGGACGCACACCAGCCACGCCGTCGGCGGCTCGTCGTTCCCAGACCGGAACTCGTCAGGCGCCGGTGAAGCTCCCAGTACAGCCCGCGCAGTCGGCCACTGTGCCGCCGAACCAGTACCATCCCGCTCCTGCGTACCGCACCAGAGCCGTCGCTGGGAACGGGGTCGGCCGACCGGGAACCAACGGCTTGGCCGTGACCGCCCTCGTTTGCGCGTTGCTCGTCTCCGGTTGGCTCGCGGTCATCTTCGGGCACATTGCTCGACGGCAGTGTCGGAACCGGCCACAACGGGGTGGTGGTATCGCGTTGGCAGCGTTGATCCTGGGATACGCGACTGTTCCCTTCAACATCGCGTTCTTCGCCGCCTTGGTTTCCCCAGGTAGCTGAGCGACGAAGGAACGACGAGGGGGACGTAGTGGCAGTGACATCGCGCCGAGGCGCAGGGGAAGAGCGAGCATGAGCGCGGACGATCCGTTCGGTTTCTCGAGCGTGGAGAACAGCGGTGCGACGGATAGGCCCACGGCCACGGTGTTCACCACGACCGATATCGATGCGGGGGTGACGACAGCCACTCGGACGCCCATCGCGCTTCTGGTTGCTGCGATCGCCGTCGGCGGCATCGCGATCGTGATGGCCATCGCCCTGGGGCGCCAGCCGACGATGGCGGTCATCGCCTGGTGCCTCGCCGGCCCTGTCGGGATCGGTCTGTACGCGGGATTCCGTGTGCGGGACACAGCAGCCCGGGCGCAGCCCTTCTACGCCGCGACCACGAGTGGTGTCGTCGCTGGATGGGCTGCGCTGATCGTGCTGGCAGTCGGAGTGCTCATCGCCGCTCTGCGGATCGCACAGTGGATCGGACACCTGTGACTGCCGCTCGGTCACCGCGACCGCGCCGCCGCCTCCGCGCGCTCATGGCCGTCCTCGTCGCCGGAGGCGTGGTGCTGGCGCCGGCGCTCAGCGCCGTGACAGCTGCCGAGGCTGCGTCGACGGCGAACGTCGTCCCCGCCGCGACGGTCAAGGACTCCGATGCTGCCGTGACCGACTTCGGTGGGTGCATCGCGGGCGGCGGTACCGGCGACCTCCTGCTCCTCATCGACGACAGCGGGAGTCTCAAGCAGTCCGACCCGGACGACGACCGCGTGAAGGCGGCGCAGTACCTGGTGCGACAACTCGGGCGCTTCGCGGAGCAGAGCTCCGCCCAGGTCGACATCAGGGTCTCGCGCTTCAGCACCTCGTACTCCGACGTCGGGGACTGGTCGACGCTCGACGGTGCTTCCGTTCCAAGAGTGTCGGAAACCGTCGCATCCCTCGCTACGGCGGACACCGGGTTCGAGACCGACTACTGGTCCGCGCTCGAAGGCGCCCGGAAGGACCTCGCCGAACGGGCGTCTTCCCGGAAGGAAACAAGCTGCCAGGCGATCGCCTGGTTCACCGACGGCAAGGCCGAGTACGACGTCCGGAGCACGAAGGCTGCTCAAGACGCCTACGGCACGTCGAAGTCGTTCGCGCCAGGAGCGGACCTGAGCACGAGGGCCGGAGTGGAGGCGGTCACCAAGGCCGCGAACGAAGATCTCTGCCGGAGCGGCGGACTCGCGGACCAGCTCCGGTCATCGGGGATCACGACGTTCGCCGTCGGACTGGAGTCCTCGGGAGCGTCGGCGAGCGACTTCGCGCAGCTCGAAGCGATCGCGACTGGTTCCAGCAGCTCCCCGAAGACCACGTGCGGTTCGATCACGGAACCCGTACCCGGTTCTTTCACGCTCGCTTCCGACATCGACAACCTGCTCTTCGCCTTCGACGCACTGAGTAGTCCTGGTCAGGCGCCGTTGACGCAGGAGTCCGGGATCTGTCAGGTCTCCTACTGCACCGATCAGGCCCACGAATTCGTCCTCGACGACTCGACTCCGGCTGTCCACGTCCTCGCCGCCGCGGACGTCGACGCCGTCGACGTCGACCTCGTCGGGCCCGACGGAGTCCCGGTGCGCCTTCCGAGAGGCGCCATCGGTACCTCAGCCAGCGTCGCCGTACCGGGTGGCACGGCGACCTACACCTGGGAGTCACCGTCGTCCGTCTCCGTGGACATCACGCGCTCCGACGGTGCGACGACGTGGTCCGGCTTGTGGAAGGTCGTGTTCATCGATCCTGCCGGGACCTCAGCAGACAAGCGGTCCCGCACGAACGTCCACATCTCCAGTGACCTCGTGCCGACCTGGTCCGGTGCCTCCAGAGGCCGAGTACACCTGTCGAGCGCGTGGGACGGGACCTTCGGGATCGCCCGCGGTCGTGATGCTGTCGCGCCGGCCTCGATCCAGGGCAGTGCCGCGCTCTCGGCGGCGCTCAGCGACGGATCGGGTCACGACACGACGATCGTGGACGGAGCCGACAAAGCCCACATCGGCGACGCAGTCTCCACGGAACCCACCGGGCTCGACCTCGGCGCCGGGACGGTGGAGATGCGCCTGTCGCTCACCACGGCACCCGTCATGAGCGGGACCACTGTCGTGCATGAGGGGACGGTGCTGGCGCCGGCCGTCGTCCGTGTGCCGGTCTCGATCCTGGCGCCGGAGCAGTACCCCGTCGTCAGCGACACCGTCGACTTCGGCACGATCGAAGGCGACACCTCCGGCACGGCGACCGTCACCCTGACCGGGGCCGGGTGCGCTTGGCTGTCGGGGAAGCCCGCGGTCGTTGCGGCACCGTCCGGAACAGGACCGATCAGGGTCGTGGCGGACGGGCACGATCAGGCGTCGGACTGCGTCAAGGCGTCCTCTGCTGGGACACCGATGCAGGTGACGCTGTCCTTCGATGAATCCCGGAACGGGACGGTCAACGGCACCTTCCCGGTCAGCATCGCCGCCGCGGACGCACTCGGCGACCCGCTGACGACGAACGTCTCGTTCACGGCGGACCTTCGACGTCCCCTCAACCAGGCGAACTTCCTGCTCGCGTTGGTCGTGGCGCTCATCGCCGGGCCCGGGATCCCGCTCGGCCTGCTGTACCTCGCATCCTTCGTGACGGCCCGCATGCCGTCAGGTGGTCTCCTCTCGCAGCGAGTGTCGGTCCGGGTCGTCGACGGCACGGTCCTCCGTGACGGCGAGCCCTTCAGCTTCCGCCCGTCGGACTTCAGCACGATGCAGACCGTTTCGCGTGAGAACGCGCGATCGCTCGTCGTCGCCGGCCTCTCCCTTCGAGCGAGGCCCAGCCGCTCGCCAGTGGGGGCCGGTCATGTGGTGGCTGCCGAGCCTGGTTCGTCGGCCGCGTCGGACGGCTCGCCAGCATGGGTCCGCCGTGGTGCTTCCATCCGTGCCCGGCTGCCCCTGGCGGTGCAGGGACACTGGGTAGTCCTGTCGCCGGCGGGGTCGGCTGCCGACACCGCGGAGGTCGTGGCGTTCGTCGGGACGAATGCACCTGATTCCATCCGCGCATCCATGGCGGAGTCCGTCCGTGACCGGCTGCCGGACCTCCTCGCACGTCTGCGAGCCGAGACCGGCGAGGAACTGCTGTCCGAGGACGCATTTGCATCGGCCGGCGCCCGCTCGGGGTCCTCCATCGGCTTCGGCTCCGAGGACGTCTCCTCGGCTCCGCAGTCTGCGTACGGTTCTCGATCTGCGGGACGACCGAGGGCAGGGCGCAGCCCGTCACGCCGCGGTGACGGACGTGCGACTCCCGAGTCGAGCGCCACACCGCCGCCGCCCGCTGAGGACGTCGGCTTCGGCTTCGGCTTCGACGACGGGCCCCACCGATGAACTCCACCGCTCTCCCGAACAACGCCGCGGTCAACGACGGCGCAGCACGAACGGAAATCGCATGAAGAAGTTCCTCATCGTCGGTTGCGGCGGTTCCGGTGGTGCGACGCTGTCGTACCTGATGGACCAGCTGCAGTCGGACCTCGCGCGACACGGCGTCGACTCCATGCCGGCAGGGTGGCAGTTCGTGCAGGTCGACGTGCCCGTCGCTGCGAACGCCGAAGCCAAGCCCCTGCCAGCGGTTCCGGACCTCGGCGGACGGTACATCGGCACGGGTGCGACCGGCGTCGGGTACTCCGTGCTCGACGAGGGCATCAGCGAGCGGCTCCGGTCCTCAGAATCGCTCGACGACATCGCCACCTGGGCACCACGCGCTCCGAGCGACGTCCCCGTGGCGATCTCGCAGGGCGCCGGCCAGTACCGGGCGGTCGGCCGGATGATCGCCCTGAGCCGTGCCGAGGACATCCGCGCGGGCCTCCAGCGTGCATGGACCGACCTGCACCGCCTCGAGACCAACGCCGAGATGGCGACGCTGAGCGGGCGCGTGCCAGGCCTCGGCGAATTCGCTCCGAACGACCCTCCGATCGTGCTGCTGGTCTCGTCGATGGCCGGTGGAGCCGGAGCGTCGATGGCGCTCGACGTGGCGCGCATCCTCGGTCTGCTGCCGCAACTCGAGCCGGAGCTCGTGGGCATGTTCCTGGTCTCCGCGGACATCTTCGACGGGCTCCCCGAAGCCGCCCGGTCCGGAGTCCGGAGCAACTCCCTCGCGATGCTCGGCGAGATCATCGCCGGCCAGTCCGGCGCAGCACGTGACCACGACGTCGACGTGCTGCGAGCGCTTGGCCAGACCGTCTCGAGCGCTCGGGCAGTGCCGTTCCAACGAGTGTTCCCCGTGGGACGGTTCGTCGGAGCCGAGCAGACCCTGTTCGGCGACGGCAGCCAGCAGGCCGTGTACCGCGGCCTCGGGCGCGCACTCGCCGCGCTGGTCGCGAGCGGGACCGCCGCCGAGCAGTTCGCCGCCTACGACCTGACCAACACGGGCGGCATCGGGGGAGACCGCAACGCGCTCGGATGGGGAGTGTCGTGGGACAAGCTGCAGTGGGGGTCGTTCGGCTTCGCGAGCCTCGGCATGGGGCGCGAACGGTACCGGGAGTACGCGGCGCAGCGCATCGCGCGATCTGCCGCCGACCGCCTGGTCGCCGGACACATGCAGCGTGGGGACACCTCGTCGTCGCAGCAGCAGGCAACCGTGCTGCTCGACAGTCAATGGGGACGGGTGCTCGACGCACTCGCCCTGCCGGCTGAGGACGGAGTGGCCCCGACGCCCCAACAGGTGCTCAGCTGGTTCTCCGACACCGCCTTCGACCGTGAGTCAGCGGCGAAGGAGGCTGCGCGCCTCGTCGACCAGCACATCGCGAACGGCGTTCCGCGAGCGGACGGCGGCGACACCGTCGCCTCCGAATGGCTCGGTACCGTCCGGAGCTTCCTGACCCGCAACCGTTCTCTCGCCCTCAAGGCCGTGTCCCAGACGGCGTTCCGATGGGCCTACCGGTGGCAGGACGAGTTCGTCCGACGCCTCTCCGACGTCGTCGACGAAGCGATCGGCACCTTCGGCCTCCCGTACGCGGCGCTCCTCGTCGAACGCCTCGACGTGTACATCGAGAACTCGCTCGCCCCACTCCTCGCACAACTCGGGTCGCGACGGCTCGAGATCGATGCCGTCCCGAGGACCTTCGCAGACCGCGTCGGCGCGATGCGCGGCCGCATCACGAACAGCACCGCGGTCGTCGACGACCTGATCGCGGAGTTCCGCCAGCAGTACCAGAACGTGCTCTGGAGCGAATCCGCCGAGCTCGCGGGTGAGCTGCTCGCCGACGCACGCGGCAACTTGCTCGCTCCGCTGCGCAACGCGGTGCTGGAGTCACTGCGACTCCTCGAGCGCGACCGAGACGCCAGCATCGACGGTGTCGGCCTGGCACGGCTCGAGACGACGGTGTACCGCGCTTGGCCGTCCGACGACGACGTGGTCGTGCCGCCCCGCTTCGACGTGGCGCACAACGAGGTGCTCCTCACCAGGGCATCGGAGTTCCCCGCGCAGTACGAGGCAGACGTCCGCGGGGCAGTGGAGCCCGAGGTCGGAACGTCCTTCCCTGCTGCACGCTCCGCCGTGGTGCACGCGGCGATCCGAGGCATCTGGAAGACGACCGGCGGCGACCAAGCACCGCGTGGCCTCGTCGAACTCGACATCCCTTGGCGGTCGAGGGTGTTCTCGGTCAACCCGGAGACCGATGTGGTCGAGGTCCCCGCGACCGCGCGCTTCACCGTGCACGCGAAGGTCGACGAGGTCCTCGGTCGCGCGCGGGCCTTCGTCCGTCGACCGGACGAGAGCTTCGACGTCTTCTGTCGGACGTCGCTGAAGTCGTTCGTCCGTGGCGAGAACGCCACCGAGTTCGAGCGGACCGAGCGGGCGGCGCAGGTCGCGGCACGGTTCCGGGAGGCCTTGTCACTCGCGAGGCCGCTGGTGAGCGTCAACGCGGTCGGCGTCCAACGCATCCACCAGCGTCAGGTCGAGTACCGGTACAAGTTCTCGACCGTGCCCTTCGCGGAAGAGGGCGCCGTCACCGAAACCCTCCGGGCCGTACTGTCCGAGGACCCTCGGGTCGACCCGACCAGCGTCGAGAACTTCATGCAGGCGATGACCGGCGCGGAGGGCGTGACGCGGATCGACGTCTTCGGCTCCTACCCGAACTACTCGCCACTCGTCTTCGGCTCCGTGCTCGGTCCGGTCGCTGCACAGTGGGGATCGCTGCCGGCGCAGGCGCGGGCGGACTGGTGGAAGTGGCGACGGGCACGTCCATTGACGGCGTCCCTCCCGATGGGGGTCAACGAACGGCGGGCCATGGTCACCGGGTGGTTCATCGGTCAACTCACGGGGGAGATCGTCCTCCCGAACGAGCCCTTCACCGACCCGGTCTCCATCTGGGACCCGCAGACGTCCACGTGGGTGTCCTTCCCGAACCCGCTGCTCACGCCGCCGACACGGTTCCTCGCACGGAACGACTGGATGCCGGCAGTGCTCGAATCGCTGCTCATCGCGATCGCTCGCGTGCACGAGGGCGGCGGCTTCGACCTCACACCGCTGAAGCCGTACACGCTGCTCAGGTCGCTCGCCGACCACAGCACGGACGGCGCCCCCGCACAGGGGATCGGGACGACAGCTGCCCGTGAACGGATCACCGCCTGGCTCTGGGAACCCAGGACACGTTCCGGGACCGACGGCGTGGTCGCCACCGCGGACCTGACAGCCGCCGAACGTGCGGACGGTGCGCTCACCTGGATCGATCGCATCCGGTCGTTCGTCGGTGAGAACTACGTTGGTCCTGACGTCGCCGGAGCAGCCGCCACGGGGACCTTCGCCACCATCGCCGACCGCGCGACGGCCTCGGCCACACCGTTCTTCCGTGACCTTGCCGAGGACACGTTCGCCGTGCTCGACGAGATCCGGTCGATCGTGCTCACCGCGCGGGACCAGCGGCCGTCCGTCGCGGGCACCGCCGCTCCGAACGCGGCGCCGAGCGACGTCGTCGTCCCGGACGGCGGTTCGTTCTGATGGCAGACCTCGTCGTGGTGCTCGCACCCTCCGGTGCGTCCGATCGCATCCGCGAAGTGCTCACCGACTGGTCCGCCGCCGGGATCGTCGACGACTTCGTCTGGATCGAGTCCCGTTCTGTGACCGCGCTGTCGGCGGACGGGTTGTTCGTCGAGCGTGGCGCACTGCGGGGGGCGCCGTTGCAGAGCGCCTTCACGGGGCGCGCGCTGGACCGCATCCGTCTCGTCGTGCTGCTGCCGTTGGCGGACGGACTGGAGGCACGGGTCGCCTCCGCCGTGGAGCAGCAGGTCGCGCAAACGCTCGAGTCGAGCGGGAGCGCAGCCGGGGTGACGCGGATCCGGCTCGCGGTCGTCCGCGCCGGGGACCCGACGACGACGGAGGACCTCGCCCGCAGTGGCTGGCACAACGTCGTGGTGGCACCGGAGCAGAGCACCGCTCCTGGGCGCGGGCGGATGCTCATCGCCCGGAACTCGGACGACCGGGCGCTCGCCGCTCACGCAGCCTCGGTGCTCGCCGGCCTCGGAGGCCTGTGGAGCGGCATCGAGGGCGGCCCTCTCGATGGTGAGGCGATCGCTCCGGGCGAGGTCGTACGACTTGCTCGGTCCTACTACCGTCGCCTCGACTCCGGGAGCGCGGAGCGTGCCCTCCGGCGGGAGGTGACCTCGACGGTGCACGGACTGCCGCTCCCCGTCGGCAGTGGCCCGGCCGTGTTGGCCGTGGAGGACGTGGCACTCGCGACGTCGACGATGGCGAAGGCGCTCTGGGCCCGTCACCCCGACGTGCTGCGGGGCCCGCGCGAGGTGGTCCGCACCGTCGAGCCGCAGCCGATCGGTGCGATGGCGGCCATCCGCTTGTTCTTCGGGTTCCTGTGGGCATCGATGCGGTCCGCACCGGCGCAGTGGTACCGGCGAACCGTGAACCGTGTGTCGTCCGCTGTGGCGTCCCGAGTCCACCGCGCCGTCTTCGGCGCCGACCCGGCCGCTTACTCAGTGGTCGTCAACGGAGTGTCCGCCGACGGCAGATCCGCCGACTGGGAAGCCCTCGGTCGTGCGGCCGAAGCGATCGACACGGTCCTGGCCGGCGACGGCGAGGACCGCACGCACCTCGCACCGACCGACCTCTCTGCGCTCTGGGCCGACTACGCCAGCGGTGCGTTGACCCTCGCCGACGCAGGGGACCGGGTCGGTACGCTGCCGCCCGTGACGATCGGCACGCAGCGCGCGGTCGTCAGCGACCCCGCGCAGATCGTCCCTCCGCGATCGGCCCGTTTCACCGCGTCGTCGGCGTCGCTCGGTCTCGCTGAACTCGACGGCTACGACGTCCTCGGCATCACCGAGCAGCACCGAGTGCTCGCCCAGGCGGAGCGGAACGACGTGTCGCTCGGCCTCGACGCAGGGCGCACCCTCGACCGACTCCGTGAGTGGACGGCCGCGCAGCGGTCGAGCTTCGCGACCCAGGTGGCCGAACCACTCGGGGGAGCGGTGACGCGGACCGCGCGAGAGGTCGGGGAGTTGCTCGAGGTCCTGCGCACCGGCGGCTCGACGGACATCGACGACGGAGCCATCCGTGAACAGCAGCGCTTCGCCCGAGCGCTCCGGATCATGACCATCGGGATGATCGTCGCCCTCGTCGTGCTGGGGGTGCTCCGCTGGACGTCCGTACTGCCCTGGAAGCCCGTCGCGATCGCCGCCGCGGTCGTCGTCGTTGCCTGGCTGGTCGTCGGGATCGTGACCTTCGCCCGGAACCAGCGGGAGCTCTTCCGCATCCTCAACGCGCGCGACGCCGCCGCTTCTCAGGCGGAGGCCGCGCGGCGCAACCTCCGTCAGGCCGTCCGGGACCTCAAGCGCACGAGTGACGCCTACGGCCAGTTCCTCGCGTGGTCGGCGGTCCTCGGCGGAGTGCTCGACGCTCCACTCGGCCCGGAGACCACGGCCGGTGTCTCGTCGATCCGTGTCGGAGGTCCGTTGCCGTTGGGTGTCCAGCTCGGCGAGGTCCGCGTCGACGACGCCGTGATCGCCTCGGCCGCCCTGACCATCCGCGGCCACGTCTTCCGTCTCGGATGGCTCGACGGTCCTTGGACGGCCGCTCTCGAGAGCGCCCCCGACCTGCTCGGAGCGGAGGGGCAGCTCCTCCGGGCCGAGCCCCGCGCCCTCCTCAAGGAGACGTCGACGAAGCCGGGATCCGCTCTCGCGCGGTTCGCGGACTCGATCACGTCCGTGGGGGTGAGTGGCGCGGTCGCAGACCGGATGTGGGATGACACCCGTGCGCGACTCCGCCAGACGTTCCCGGATGTCGTCCGTTCGGTCCTCGGTCGCGTCGACGTCGGATCCGTGCCGGCTGACCTCACCGAGTTCCTCGGTGGCATCGGGGACGGAGCTGCACCCAGTGGCGTGTTCGACTCGTCACTCCTGACTGCTGCCGCCCAGTCGTCCGACGCATCAGCAGTCACGACCTCGTGGAGTTCGCGTGTCGTCGACGGGCTGTCTGTGGTCGCTGCGCAGACCGAGTTGACGACCGGCATCCCCAAGTACGAGTTCACAGCGTGGGCCAGCACCACGGAGCGCGCCCCGCTGTTCGGCGGGGACGATGGCCTCCGTTTCTGACCCGCACACCCTGCTCACCCCGCTCACCCCTGCTCTGGAGCACATCGCATGACCGGCAACCACAGTCAACTGCGGAGCGAACTGCTCCGCGACTGGCTCGAGATCTTCGCGCCGCTGGGACATCCGCTCCCGTCGCGCGCGCAGATGCAGACCATCGCAGACGCCGGCACCATCGACGTGGTCTCGGACGGCAAGTCGGATGCCACGTCGGACCGGCTCGTGGAGTCGTGGCGCCCGACGATCCAGTACCTGCTCGACCAGGTCGCAGCCGGGGTCGAGGACATCGACATCCCGCTCGAGTACCAGGAGCCGGTCGCGCTCCCGCAACGCTCGGACGACGGCGGCGCTGCAGACGCGGAGGGGTCTCCGGCCGAGCGACGGTTCGAGGCGCTCACCGCTTGGCGCGACGCGCAGCTCGCCGCCGGACGCCAGGGGGTGGGCGGGCTGAAGTCGAGCACCCTCCGGACCATCGCTCGTTCCACTCTGCGCAACACCGACGAGGTCCGGTCGCGGCTGACCGCATCGGTCGCCGAGTTCGCACCGGAACTCGCTGAGGTCCTCGCCGCGCTGGAGACGCCTGTCGTGCCGGTCGCGCCACCGGAACCGACGCCGGCGCGGCCGACGGTGCGGCTCGACCGGACTGGTCCGGCGTCGGCCCCCGGCCTTCCGACCCCGACCACGACGCCGACCGCGACTCCGCCTGACGGAGCGGCTCAGGAGCTCGGTCTCGGCCGCGGCTTCGCGCAGTTCGGCTACAGCGTCGCCGACCGCGACCCGGTGGCGATCACCCCGACGGTCTCGCCGGACGGAACGCTCCGGTACTCCTGGGCACCCGCGCCCCAGAGCGCCCCGGCAGTCCTCTACCGGGTCGTCGTCAGCGACGAGTACATGCCCTACAACCCCGACCTCGCTGACTTCGTCGCAGCCACGACCGGGTTGACCGCGATCGACCCCGTGCCGCCGACCAGCGCCGTGCGCTCGGTCCAGGTGTGGGTCCACACGGGGCCGGACCCGGAGGCCGCCCGGGACGGACAGCCGGTCCTCCATGCCCAGGGGTCGGTCGTCATGGGCCCGACCGACCTCGTGCTCCGCGAGGACGAGGGGCGCGTCGTCGGCCAGTGGCAGACGCTCCCGGGCGTCCGTCGCGTGCAGGTGTACCGGATCCCGATCGAACGGGCGGCGACCGGACGAGGCAACCCGCAGTACCGCATCGGTGCAGGGCAGGACCACCTGACCGGTTTCGTCGACGACGAAGCGGAGCGTGGCCGTCGGTACCTCTACGAGGTACTGGCGGAGGCGGACGTCGACGGTGCGACCCAGTTGTCTGCGCCGCAGTCCGAGCCGAAGCTGATCTCCCAGGTCCACGAGGCGGTCCGTGACCTCGAGGTCACGGTCACCGGCGTGGACGACGAGCGGCGGTTCCACCTGCGATGGACCCCGCCGCGCGGCGGTCGGGTCGTCGTGTACCGGACGGAGAACCCTCCCGCGCCCGGCGCCGATCTGCGACCGATCGACGAGGCGGCTCTCGAGTTGACGGCCCTCCCCGCTGACGCAGCCCTCGGCGACCCCGTCGTGACGCACGAGGACGGACGTGTGTCGATGCTCGCCGTCCCGTGGCCCCGAGGATGGACCCGTGCCTACTTCACCCCGGTGACCGTGCTCGACGGGAAGGCCTTCGTCGGGACCTCCGTGTCGCAGGCCGGACCGGGATCGATCAGCGACGGCCGCATCGTCGAACGGGTCTCGCGTCAGATCCTGACCTTCGCGTGGCCCGACGGCGCCGCGACGGTCCAGGTGTACGCATCGCCGATCGGGGCTGCCGCTGCCGACGCGATCGCCGCGAGCACACCGATCGAGGTGTCCCACGAGCAGTACAAGCGCTCCGGCGGACTCCGCTTCCCCGCGGCCCTCCCTGCGAACGGGCGCGACCTGCACCTGGTCCCCATCGCGTTCCAGGCTGGCGAACGCGTTCCGGGGCCCGTCTTCACGATCACCTACCCAGGGCTCGTCCGGCTGCAGTACTCGGTCAGGACCCTGCGGAACTTCATGCAGCAGGTGTCCGGCGTCTCCTTCAGTGTCTGGTCGCCGGGGAGCCCGGTGGAGCGTCCGCTGGCGTTCGTCCTGGTGCACAACGCCGATCGCATGCCGCTCAGCATCCGCGACGGAGTCGCCCTGTCGCTCGTCCGCGACGACCTCGACGGGGCCACCCCGAGCCGGCGCGCGCAGACGGCTTCCACGGGCGAGCCTGGCGCTGCCCCCTCGTTCCAGAGCACCGGAGAGTCGTGGAAGTCCGAGGTGTCGAAGCCGACCGGGTACGTCCGGCTGTTCGTGGACCTGCCGCCGGAGGAACTCCGGGGCATCGCGCTCCTCGATCCGTCACCGGCGTCGCTCCGCCTGACGTCGCTCTCCGAGAAGCTCGGGATCCGTGGTGGACGCTGAGTCACGAGGGGCCGAGGGCCGCTGGGCACAGCTCACCTACGCCTCGTTCGACGACGGGACCACCTCTGGCGGATGGCAGGTGAAGGAGACGAGTGGTGTCCTCTCCGACGACGAGCTCGAGTCGCTCCGCTCCAGGGTGGTGACCGGGTTCAACGCGGACGAGCCGATCCCGCCGTTCCCGACGCCGACGCAGGTCGACGGACTCGCTCGACGGTTCACCTACGCACCCCTCGGCACCGAGTCGCCGTCGTGGGCCTACTGGCACGCGGTCCAGGCCGGGTCGGACGGAAGTGGGCGGCCGGGCAACGTCTTCTCGCACGTCGTCCTCGACCGGTCGCCGAGCGAGCCCGCGCTACAGCTCCGACCGGTGCTTGCATGGCGTTCGTCGTGGCTCGCGCCGTTCGGGCCGAAGCAGGTCCTGGGCACGAGCATCACGGGCAACCCGGTACTCGGTACCGGTGCGATCGGCGTGGAGGAGGTGGTGTCCTTCCTCACGGACCCCGCTGAGTGGCGCTCCGGGACCTTGGCTGTCCTCCTCGATGCGGTCCGCGCGACCTTTGCCGGGGGGCCACCCGTGGTGCTCGTCAGCGACACCCAGGAGAGCGTGGCGATCTGGGTCGCCGCCGTCAGCCTCCTGATGTCCGCGGAGACGAGCCGTCGGTTCTCCTTCTCGCTCTACGAGCGCGCCGTCGACCTCGACGCGGTCATCGGGCACGGGTTGCACCTCGTCGCCGTCCCACGGGCCGACCACGGTGCGGTGCGGGACCGAACGGACATCGTCGTCATCGACGACTCGGCGGTCCCGTCCCTCGGGGATCCGGGTGGGAGCCCACACGAGCTCCCGGACGGCTCGACGGTCCCCGCTTCTGCATGGTCAGTGATGGCGCAGGTCGCACTCGCCGATGCTCCACTGGCAGCTGCCACACTGCGAGCGATCGACGAGGTCACCGCGAGGGTCGGCGACTCCGACCTCGCGCCCGAATGGCCGCTCGCGATGGTGACGGCTCTGCGCGGGGGCGAGCTCCTCGACGCCGAGGACGAGGCCGCGCAGGTGCTGGCCGACCACTCGCCGATCAGGTTGCGCGACGATCCGGAGCTGTGGGCGGCGACGGCCGACGTGCTCGCAGACCGGTTCGGTACCGACCCGGCCGCCGCGCTGGCCGTCGCGGGCACCGGTGAGCCCGGTGAGCGTCTGCTCCCGCGAGTGGCGGCTCGCGTCTACGCCGAACGCGCACTGGCGGATCGCTCCTGGCTCGCGCGCCCGGGGTCCGTCCCGGTGCCTGTTGGTGCCCTCGGGATCGGAGGCACCGACCTCCGTCTCCTGGCGGACGCAGCGCTTGGAGGATGGGCCGAACGGACATCATCCTCATCCAGCGACGAGAGCGCCCCGATGCTGCGTGACGCCGTGGAGTTCCTGCATCTGCTCGACCTCATCGAAGCGCTCGGCCTCGGGATAGCGGGGCGCTCAGAGAGTGGGCTCGCTCCGTCGGAGTTGCTCATGGAGACCATCGTCGCGCCGCTGCTCGTGAGCGCCGACGGTCCGACGCTCGTCGAGCAGACCGGTCCTGTTCGGTCAGACGTCCGCTCGCTCGCTCGGGCAGTGACGGCATCCATGCCGCAGGTCCAGCAGCGACCGATCGGCCGAGCTGTGCTCCCGGTCGTTCTCGACTGGCTGTACCGAGACGACGACCGCATCATGCCCGACCGTTCCGGCCACCTCGACCCGCTCGACCGCGAACGTGTGATCGCCGTGTGCCGGAGTGGACGCGGCGATGTGGTCGCAGGGCTCCGACACCTGGTCTTCGTCGAGATCATCCGCGCCGAACGGCAGCAGCCGGCGGCGCTCCTCGACCGCACCAGGATCGAGATCTACCAAGCGCTGCAAACGGGGCGGCCATGGACGGTCGAACAGGTGGCCGCCGTACGGGGACTCGGCGTGCAGGTCCCGGACCAGGTTCTCGCACGAGCACTCGGTGCCGCTCCGGACGGTCCGGCGTTTGACGACGTCCTGCGTCATCCGATCTCCGAGGCCTTCCGGGAGTCCGACCCGATCGCGGCGGTGAGACGTGCCACGCGGGGACTCCAACTCGGTGGCGCGCCTGGTGATGCTGCGGTCCACGCGGGCGCGCTCATCGAGCTCCTCTCGAGCGCCGGCACCAACACCGATCTGCTCGAGCCGATCCCCGAGGTCTCCGACCCGGTGATCGCCGCAGTCGCGCTGACCGCGGCGGTGACGAGGCTGCCCGTGTCGCCGCTGGTCATCATGGTCGCCGAACGTCTTGCCGTGGCGGCCGGAGAAGACGGTGTCCGACGTGTGCTCGACACCATCGTCGCCGACGTCCCGTTGGCCGAGACGGACGTCGATCGCGTGGTCGAGACGTTCGTCCGGTCCGCAGCCCAGGACGCTGCTCTCAGCTTCCCGAGGCACGAGCAGTTGGCCGCGCTCGGCCGCATGACCGTCCGAGCGGAGCGGACGGACGGGCGTGTCCGCGTCACCGCACTGGTGGCGGCAGCCGTCCTCGACGGCGCCGAACCGTCCGTCCTGCCCGGGGTCGTGGACCGTGCGGCGCAGATGATCGTCGACCGGAAGCGTCGCAGCGACGCTTCCGAACGGGAGATCCGGAGCCTCCACCAGGACGCCGAGCAGCTCGCTCGCCGTCTGCTCGCCACCTGGCACCCGGGCGCTGAGCCGCCCATCAGGACACGACCCGGCCTCCTCGGTCGGATGAGTCGGAACGAGGTCAACTGATGCCCACCTACATGCTCGAAGGTGACCGGTCGGTCACGGTCTCCTCCGGACCGATCCGAGCGATCGCGACGTCCACCGCCGGAGCGGCCGGCGTCGAGCTCGTCGCCGCCGTGGAACCGGTGCACACCCTGGCGCCGCGCCCGGGACTCCTCATCGTGCCGGCGTTGTCAGCGCCCGCGGTGCTCCGTGTCGTCCCCATCGGCGCGGTCGAGTTCGCGGTCGGCACCTCGATCGGGCTGACGATCGAGCGTGAGTCCGGCGGCGGGGAGCCCGAGCGGGTCCTGGTCGGACCGGTCGACGTCGCCGGTCTGCGCCACCGCGATCTCGTGTTCGTCGAACCCGCAGGTGGACGCATCACCGTCGGATCAGTCGCGGCGGTGCACGAAGAACAGTTGAGCGACGTCGCGGCCGCCACGCGAGCGGCCGCACGGACCGTCGGGAACGCGACCACCTCGAACGGGACGGAACGACAGCTCGCCATCGCGCTGGATGCATCAGCGTCGATGGCGCCGCACTACCGGAACGGCTCGATCGGCGCTGTGGTCGAGATGATCGCCGGGCTGGACGCACTCGTACCGAAGGGATCCACCCTGCCGATCGCGCTCGTGGACGAGGCGGTCGACTGGCAGCCGGACGGCGACCCGTTGCGCTCCGTCGCGACCCTCACGAGGCTGCCCGGCTCCCGAGTGTTCGGCTCGACCGCCGCGTTCGAACGGGTCGTCCCGCCGCCGGCGTCCGACGGTCGGTCCCGGCTCGTCGTCCGGGTGACCGATGAACCGTCCGCTGCCGCTGCACCCGGCGTCCACACCGTCTTGCTGATCGCGTCGTCCGCCGTCGCGGTCGTCGGCGTCGACCCCGCCACCACCACCGTGATCGAGCCCGACCGTGACGGAGCGTCGATCCCGGAACGACTCGCTGCCACACCCGCGGAGTTCCGCACCACTGTCGAATCGCTGCTCCGTGGCCTCGCCGCCGCGGCCGAGGAGGTCCCCGAATGACCGCATGTCCGAGCTGTTTCCAGCACCTCCCGAATGACGTGCGGATGTGGATGTGCCAGAACCCCTCCTGTGAGAAGGCGCATGACGCCGTCGCGTCGGCGTTCCTCGGCGGGCCCGTGTCGGCAGGCTTCGTGAACATCGAGCAGAAGCCGGAGAACGCACCGCGCCGATGGACGCCGCGCGATTCGTCGTTCTGCGGTCGCTGCGGCAGTTCCCAGTCGGAGGTCTGCCCGATCTGTCACTACGGCATCCCGAGCGGCTGGCGTGACGCCGAGGTGACCACGATCGCGATGAACGGTGCCCGCGCGACGGGCAAGTCGTTCTACATCGCGGTCGCCGTCCAGCAGCTCGGCCAGTTGCTCGAGCACGTGAACTCCACGGTCGAGTACGGCAACGAGCGCACTCGGGACGTGTACACGAACGTCTACGAGCGCCCGCTCTACGAGGAGCTCGGCATCATCGCCCCGACGCCTCGGGCGGACACCGCGAATTCGTACCAGCGGGATCCGATGGTGTTCCGCCTCGGCATCGTCAACGGCGTGCTCCGGTACCTGGTGATCCGTGACGTCGCCGGTGAGGAGATGGAGAACGCCGCGGCGGATGCGCAGAACCTGTCGTTCCTGCGGCACGCCGACGCCGTCTTCTTCATGTTCGACCCGCTACAGATCGGCGAGATCCGGGAACGCCTGCGTGACCTCGTGCCGCCGCAGCTCACCACGGGCGGTGACCCGAAGGTGGTCCTCGGGAACCTGCTGCGCATCATGGGGAGCTCGTCGACACGGCTCGGGGTCGTCGTGTCCAAGTTCGACGCACTCCAGGCGCTCCGGGACGTCGACGACGTCGACTGGAAGGCCATCATGTCGAACCCGGGTTCGGCGATGCAGCGTGACCCGAGTCTCGAGTCGGGCACGTTCGACAGGGAGGACAGCGAACTCCTCAGTCTCGAGGTCCGCAGCTTGCTGTTCACGCTCGGCGCGTCCGCGTTCGTCTACACGCTCGACCAGGCCAACGCCGGGCGTGGCGTCGACCACCGCTTCTTCGCGGTCTCCGTCCTCGGTGATTCACCGGACGGTGAGACCCTCAGCCGGTTCGGGATCTCGCCGTACCGCACCGTGGACCCGCTGAAGTGGGTCCTGCACTCGCGTGGGGTCTTGTTGGGCACCTGAGGGGGTACCAACAGTCGGACTGGAGGCGCGGTGCCAGCTGGCACCGCGCCTCCAGGCCGTCAGGACATGACTGCAGCGCTCTGGGCTGCTACTCGCACGCGACGCCGTCTCCGTCGCGGTCGAGCTTCCGCGAGTAGCCCGGGTCCCCGGTGCGGATGGGCGCCGCGCCCGCCGCGCGCACTGCGCTGCAGTTCGGGTAGTACGTCGAGCCACCAGCAGGTGCCGGCGCCTGCGCTGCTCCGTCGGCGGCGGCCTGTCGTGCGGCGGCGTCTGCTGCCGCCTGCTGAGCCGCGGCATCGGCGGCAGCCTGGGCAGCAGCGGTGTCGGCAGCCGCCTTGGCTGCGGCATCTGCAGCGGCCTTCGCGGTGGCGTCGGACTGGGCCTTCGCTTCCCTCTGGGCATCGGACGGGGGAGCGGTCGACGTCGCGGTGACGGCGTGCACGTCCTTGGACGACTCGTCCGGCAGGTCCTGGGCTGGGCACTTCGCGAGGACACGCGCGATCGCCTGGTACTCCGCCGGCGCGACCGACAAGCGGTACTTCGCCTTCACAGCGACTTGGTGGGCGACGTACGCGCACCGGAAGGACTTGTTCGCGGGCAACCAGGTCGCAGCGTCGCCGTCGCTCTTCTGCTGGTTCGACGGACCGTCGACGGCGAAGAGGTTGAGGGGGTCGTTGGCGAACGCCTCGCGCTCGCTCGCGGTCCAGGTGGAGGCGCCGGTGCGCCATGCGTCGGCGAGCGCAACGATGTGGTCGATCTGCACCTCCCCGGAGGTCGTGTACCCACGGACGAACTGCATCGACACAGCCGTATACGGGGAGACCAGGACCCCTGTCTCGACTTCGCAGGCTCCGTCACGGGTGATCGCAGTGAGATCCCGCGCGAGGACGTCGTCCCGAGTGTCGCACCCGTTGCCGTCGACGTCCGCCCACGCCGTCCCGAACGCTGCGCGGTCGTAGCCGGTCCGAGCGGACCGGCCCTTCACGGGCAGCGCGTCGAGGGCCGCGAGGGCGGTGCCCGGAGCAGGGGTCGGTATGGGGCTCGTGGTCGGAGTCGCTGACGACGACGACGACGACGACGCCGCCGCCGTCGTCACGAGCGCGGTCGGGGCTGCGGGGTCCGAGAGCGAACCGATGACGCCGAGGACGACGACGACGAGGCCCGCGGCACCGCCGACGAACCACGGCCAACGTCGGCGGCGACGGCGTCGGCCCGCGGTCGGGATCGGGGTCCACGAGTGGTCGCCACCGAAGCCCGCGGGGTAGGACTGCTGTTCCTGTGCCGGTTGCTGATCGTGGTCATCCGTTCCGAACCCAAATCCGAACGTCTGGTCTCCGGGCTCGGAGGCGGGGCGCTCGCGCCGATCACGGGCTCTGCTCACAGACGTGCTCCAAGAGGTTGAGGGGTTCTCCATTATGGTGCTGGAGGGGACTGACTTGGATGCCCCGTCCGGGGTGGGAGGGAACGTCGATGCAGGTGGCCGCGGACGGGGTCGACGTCGAGTTCGACGGACGGGTCCTCGTGTTGCTTGCCCGGTCGAGGTTCTCGTCGTGGTTGGTCGGTGGTCGCGAGCGTCGCATCGACGTCGCGGACATCGGGCACTTCGCGGTGAAGCGTCGGCGGAACGGAGCCGTCCGTCAGCTGTCGCTCGCCCTCGCGACGGGCCGCATCGACCTGACCGCCGCGGATGCCGACGCCGACATCGACCCGCTCGTCAGCGCACTGCTGGCAGCAGGGCTCAAAGAGATCCGGCGCATCCCCTTCACCTCCTCGAGCCCTGCGCTGCCAAGGCCCGTCACTCCATCGGTCACCCAGCCGGCGCCCCTGCTGCCGTCGAGAACCGGCGTGCACGAACGCCTCCACGGCGACCTCGTCGCACTCGTCAGCCGACGGACGGCAGAGCGTGAGCAACGCCTGTCTGCGCTCAGACGGAAGCGACTCCGGTTGTCCTCCTCGACCGACCCACGCCGCAGGTTCCGGGACGACCTCCTGGTGCTCATCCAGCGTCGGGAAGCCGAAGCGGAACAAGCGGTCGCGCCTCGACGCGTTCGGTTGTCGTTGGCCAGCCGGGGAGGACGAGACCGAGGTTGACGGTCACAGTCCTGGTCTCGGTGGCGGAGCCGAGACCCGCGGTGTGAGCAGTGCTCCTCGGAACCGGGACTGTGGCTCGCAGCAGTTGGACAGTACGGGCGAACTCTGCGGCTTTCCGCGTATGAGGCGCGCGGTCGCGAACTCCTCGGACTGCCACCCTGTGAGTGTCGCTCGCCTTCCCTATACTTCGAGCCGAACGGAAGGCTGCCCATGGACGTGCGCGAAACCACCTTGCAAGAACTCCTCGGAGGGCCGAAGCAGTACCTCGTTCCGCTGTACCAACGGCCGTACGCGTGGGAGGTCAAGCAGCGTAATCGCCTGTGGGCGGACATCCTCGAGCTCGCGGAGTCGCGCCGAACGAACTCGAGTGCCACGCACTTCATGGGTTCGCTCGTGCTGTCGACCGGCGCGATCGTGCCGAGCGGGGTGGAGTTCCTCGTGGTCGACGGACAGCAGCGACTGACGACGCTCTCGATCCTGCTCTGTGCCCTCAGGGACTACCTCCGTCAGCACCAGACCGAGCAACCGATGCTCGCCGAGAGCATCCACGAGCAGTACATCGCTGACCGCTTCAAGCCCGGCGACGCACGGTTGAAGCTCCTGCCGACCCAGGCGGACCGTGACTCGTTCCGCGCTGTCGTCGACGGGGCGGCGGGCGCGGACTCGACATCCGGCGTGGGTAGCGCGTACTCGTTCTTCCGCCGTGCGCTCGAACTCGCCGACGACCCCGAGGATCCGCGTGACATCGAGCGCATCCGCGAAGCAGTGCTCGCGGGGCTGACGTTCGTCTCGATCACCGCGCGCGACGAAGACAACGTCTACCGGATCTTCGAGTCGCTCAACAACACCGGGCTGCGGCTGACGCAGGGCGACCTCGTCCGCAACTACCTGTTCATGCGGCTCGGTTCGCGCGGCGAATCGGTGTACTCGTCATGGTGGTTGCCGATGCAGCGCCGACTCAGTGTCAACGACCTGGAGCTGATCTTCTGGCTCGATGCTGTGGCTGACGAGCCGCTCCTGAAGCAGGGCGACATCTACAGCTACCAGCAGGCTCGGCTGGCGAAGATGAACGACGAGCAGATCCTCGCGGAGATCGAGCGGTTCAGTCGCCTCTCCGAGCAGCTCGAGGTCATCCGCGACCCGTCTCTCGAAGCGGACCTCGCTGTGCGGAAGCACCTCCAACACCTCGCCGACTGGGCCTCGACGACCACCGTGCCGCTCACGCTCAGGCTGCTCGCCCGCCGCGCCGCGGGCATCAGCAGCACGGCGGAGGTCGCCGGCGCGCTCGCCACCATCGAGTCCTACATCGTCCGACGGACGATCGGCGGACGCCCCGGACAGGGCCTGAACCGGACGATCCTGCAGGCGTGCGGAGCACTGGACGAGCGGCCGGTGGATCAGGTCCTGGTCAACTACTTCTCGACCGGCCGCAAGTACTACTCGACCGACGATCAGATCCGAGATGCTGTCCGCACGCAGCCGTTCTACCTGCGCGGTCTCCGGACGCAGCAGAAGCTGATCCTCAAGTGGGTGCAGGAGGAACTCAACGCGAAGGAGCCCGTCGACGTCGAGAAGTCGACGATCGAGCACATCCTGCCGCAGACGCTCACCCCGGACTGGCGGGCGGCCCTCGAAGTTGACCTCGCCGACGACGAGTCGGTCGAGCTCGTGCACGAGCAGCTCGTGCACTCGCTCGGCAACCTCACGCTCACCGGGTACAACTCGGAGCTGAGCAACCGGTCGTTCCCGTCGAAGCGAGAGGACTACCGGAAGAGCAGCTTCAGCGGCTTGAACCAGCTGGTGCTCGATGCACCGACCTGGGGACGAGCGCAGATTCTCGCTCGTGGCGAGTGGCTCGCGGAACAGATCCTCCGACAGTGGTCGGGACCCGATGAGCGGCTGCAGTCGTCGGATACCGGGCGAGACTGGTCGCTCGTGCACGAGGCGATCATGGCGATCCCGGCCGGACACTGGTCCTCCTACGGCGACGTCGCGGCGCTCGTGGGCACCCACCCGGTCCCGCTCGGAGTTCATCTGGCAAGTACCGAGGTCCTCGGCGCCCACCGTGTCCTGCAGGGCGGCGGCATCATCTCGCCAGGGTTCCGCTGGCCCGATCCTGCCGACGAGCGCGAGCCACGGGTAGTCCTCGAAGAGGAGGGACTGACCTTCTCGCCGAACGGTGCTGATGAAGGAGCACGATTGTCCACCACAGCGCTCGCAGAACGCATCGGGCTGGTCACGGACGGTTTCGACGGAATCGACGCGGCATCGGACGGCACCTTCATCGGACAGCTCTCCAGTGCGAATCCGCCCGCTTCAGTGCGCGCCGTCTCCGAGCTGTTCGACGCCTGGCGCGGACTCGGCGGAACCGTCGAGTTCGGCACGAACCGGGAGAGCAGTGCGTTCATGACGGCGCCCCGGCACTCCGAGAGCGGACCGCACCACTGGCCGTTCACGATCTACCCCATCTCGGGGACCGTCGAGGTCGTGTTCCAGCACCTCCGGGTCCGCCCCCCGTTCGACGATCTCGCGCTCCGACAGCAGTTCCGTGAGCGGCTCAACGCTGTGGCCGGGATCAACCTCGCCGAGAGTCGGATCGACAAGCGGCCGTCGTTCCCGATCGACGTACTGACCAGTGAGTCGTCTCGCGAGGGCGTCGTTACCGCGCTGCAGTGGTTCGTCGACCAGGTCGCTCCCGGCTTCATGCACACTGAAGGAGACACCGATGAGCGATGAGCTCCCCGAGGGAACGCACGACGACGAGCAGCGGAACGAGGAAGCACCGTCCACAGCCCTGGTGGAGTTCGAGGACGGACTGGCCATCTTCTTCGGTGACGAGATCCCGGATGGCCTCGAGGTCGTGCCGTTCTCGTTCATCGACGAGGGCACGCTGCGCGCAGTCTCGACCGCCGTCGGGACCGCCGTCGGCCTCGGGAGCGTCGGAGCGCAGGGCGCCAACGCGGCGCTGCAAGCGCAAGGACTTGTCCGTCTCGCTCCGCAGACGATCAAGGCGGTCAAGACGGCCACACCGATGGTGAAGGACGGCTGGAACCTCGGAACGCTTGTTGGTGGTGGTGGCGGTGGTGCTCAGGCGTTCTCTGCTTCAGTTCGATGGCTCCCCGCAACCGCGGCGACGACTGCTTCCGTCGTGGCTGCGATGGGGCCTGCGATCACGTTGATGGTCATCCAGTACCAGTTGAATCAGATCGCTGCGGTCGCTCAGCACAATCTGGACCTGACCTCCAAAGTGCTGCAGGTCGTTCGGCAGAGCCAGTGGTCCGGTGTGGCAGGACACTACGAGACACTCATCCGCGAACTCCGGCACGCCCGCCGGATCGGCGAAGTGACCGATGCCGTCTTCGGTGAGGTGCGTGGGTACCAGGGTGAACTCACTTCGCAGTGGGACGCGAACAGGCACGCCGTCCAACGCCATGCCATCGAGCTCGAGAAGAAGGTCGGCCACAAGGAACGACAGCAGTACCTGACCGACAACGGGCAGGCAATCATCGCCGACGTACAGGCGCTCCTGCTGTCACAGACTTCTTGGTTCGTTTACCAGTCGCTCCGCGCGGGACACCTGCTTCGGAGCGCGAGGACCAACCCAGCCGACGGCAGGCTACTCGATGGTTTGATCACCGAGGCGCGTGATCTCCACGAGCGGTCGCTCGCGGAGACGGACGAACTCCTCGACCAACTCGCCCGCGAGTTCGCGGTCGTGGCTGAACTCCCCGGCAAGCGGACGTTCAAGATCGGCGGGACCGCTCGAGCAGCAAAGGAGTCGCACGTCCTCGTGCGGCAGCTGCAGGAGGCTCTCAGGCGCATTCGCGGGCAGGAGTCGTCACCTGAAATCACGCCCCTTGCGCTTCCCCACGTGCTCGTCTTCGAGGATGACGTTCCTGACGAACTCGTTCGCATCCTTCCGTTCCGCCTCCAGAAGGGCGAGAAGGTGCTTGCCCTGGCAGACGTGTCGTTCGATCGCATCACGCTGCCCCGACTCAGCGACGGATGGGTCGCCGTCACGGATCGGCGGCTGCTCCTGACCAAGCAAGACTCGCTGAGGCGGGTCGGCGCGGTCGACTCAGCTCCGGTCATCGATCAAGCGGCTGCTCGTGAAGTACAAGTACCCGCCGGACAAGCAGCCCGACGCTATCAAGCTCGTCATGGACCAGATGGAGTCGATGGCCCCGCGCTACGCGGACGAGCGCGAACGCTAGAGCAGTTGGGGTCGGTGCAGGTTTGGTTGCCTCGTTGACGTGTCCCATGGTTTGGTTACCCGCGGTCTTCTGAGGATCGCGCTTCCCCGGCCCCTTAGCCCGGTTCCCTGCGCGGCCACGAGCCGCCCCACCATCGCCCTCCGGAACGTGTCCGGCTGCAGCTCCACCCCGAGCACCACGTCGTGCAACCGCCGCAGCTACGTGATGGTGAACGGCTCCGGAAGCAGCCCGTGCGGGTCTGGCCGCTCCCGATGGTTCTCCCGCAGCTGTGCCACCGCGTACTCGTGGATGCCGTCGTGCGCCTGCACCATCGCCGCCGCTGACGCGACGGGCACCACCTCGAGGCGACGACGTCGATTTTACATCGGCAGGAAGTCGAACCTACGAACCTTGGCGAGGACAGCCCATGCAGCGGCGGACACGATCGCGGCGATCAGGTTCAAGACGACCGACAGACCCGAGATCGGCGGCAGGAAGCCAGCGCTCGGATCAGTGAGGGTCAGCGGCAGGATGTTCGCGTAGAGGTTGACCGTGAACAGCTGCCCCCCGACGCCGATGAAGAACTCCTGCGTGGTGGGTGCCCCGAGCCGCCAGAGCAGGACAGCCTGCACGCCGATGATAACGAGCAGACCGACGGCGAAGAACGAAGTCAGAACCCCTCGACCACGAAGCACTTTCGACAGCGTCGCGAGGAACGTCACCGAGAGCAGGAACGCCGCGATCGAAACGACCTTCGCCAGCGTCACATACCAGATCACAGCTGCCGCGTCTGCTCCTGCGGGTTCGAGGAGGCTCTGCAGCTGCAGACCGACCGTCAGGAGGTGCTGGACGGTGAGCAACACGGCGAGGACGCCCAGTTTGAGGCCGACGAGCTGCCAGCGACTTCTCGTGCTGATCTGGAACAGCTGGTCACGCCCGAGAACGAGGAATGCGAACACCACGACGGCTGAGTAGACAGTCGTCGCGCTCCAGCACAACAAGGTGCACAGCGCTCGGATGACGTCCAGGGTGACGATGTCGGGTGCGAGCACGGCGGCAACGCCGGTCACCGTCGTGGCGAGGTACGCGGCGACGAACACCGGCAGGTGCTTGCGGAACTCAACGCGCCAGAGCATCAGTGGAGATCACTTCCTTGATTCGTGCTTCCAGACCGCCCCGTGCAGCGATCGCATGGACGTCCTCGTGCAGGACGAGCGCACCGTCGTGCACGACGATCGCTTCGTCGAAGAGGTCTTCCAGTCCTGCCACGAGGTGCGTCGATATGAGCGCAGTGGAACCTGGCAAGCGGTGCTCTCCGATCAGTTGCACCAAGCGGTCCCGTGTCCAGGGGTCGACAGCGGCGAGCGGTTCGTCGAACACGTACAGCTGGCAGCGTCGACTCAGGACGAGGCCGAGGTGGATCTGCTCCGACATCCCCTTGGATGCCTGGCTGACCCTGAGGTCATCGGGAAGACCGAGCTCGGCGAAGATCCTCCGAGCGACGGCGGCATCGAAGTCCGACCACAGCTGGCGTGCGAGTGCGACGCACTGATCCAGTCGGAGGTTTCCGTAGAGGAATGGTGCGTCGGGGAGGTAGGCGATGGAGCCGCCGTGGAGCGAAATCACTCCGCGGTACCTGTTGATCACTCCACACATCGACCGTATGAGTGTGCTCTTACCGGCCCCGTTCTGGCCGAACAGCCCGATCACGTGGCCCCGGTCCTCGATCGTCAGTGAGAGGTCGTCGACGGCGGTTCGACGGCCGAACCGCACGGTCAAGCCTTGGATCGTCAGGAGGTCAGGCAATGAGGTTCCTTGTCAGTGTGAGGGTGGTGCGGATGACCACGAAGACGATGAAGACGACGCCCGCGACCTTGATGCCGATCAGCCACGGGGGGTTCGCCAGGAGAGTGCGTGCAGCGTCGACGCCGGCTAGGGCGAGGAGCACCCGGTAACCGTCGGAATTCAAGATCGGTACGACATTCCAGACCACCGCTATGAAGACCAGGTGTGCCGCGACTTCGATGCCTGAGGACCGGACGGCCCAGGTGTTCCCGACCAGCAGGAGGGCGTTGGTGGCGAGGTTCGCCAGGATGCCGGCAGCATGGACGACGACCTGTTCCTGTCTGCTCAGGAGCAGGCTCTGGTTCATCCGGACGTAGAACGCCGGGAAGACCCGGTAGTTGAGTTTGAACCCGACACGATCTACCGAGCGGCCGAATCCACGGAGCACCAGGATGTGTGCTCCTTCGTGGATGAGGACGGAGAACACCAGGTAGACGGCCGCTGCGATCGCTGCTGACGAGTCCGCCGGCGTCGTGCCCGTCGGCAGGAGCATCGCATTGACTGCGAGGAGTGCCGGGAGCGTTCCGACGGTGCTCCACGCAGCCCAGGTCGGAACGGACGACCGCCGGATTCGCGCGGCGGTCCGTATCGACTCGGGCAACGAGTCGACCGGGGCGCGGTAGTAGGTACGCTCCAGGCGATCGAAGACCACCGCGTGTCCACCAGAGATGCGGAGTTCGCATCGATCATCGGCGTAGACCTGATCAGGCCGCATCGAGAGCTGCCCAGTACGCGTCCACCTGTGGCCTGATGAGGGCGATCGATTCCTCGTCCCTGAATACGATCGAGCACAGTTCGCAGGCCGAGACCACTTCGGTGACCGTGGCGGCGGGTGCGTCCGGTGCGACCCGCCGTATCGCGTCGATGAACCACTGGAACCCCTCCCGCTGCATGATCCCGAGCAGGGCATTGCGCTCGAACGTGTCGACCAATTGCTGGAACGACTGCGCACCTGCCCGGCCGAGCGTCATCCTCGTGTCGAAGATCGGTGGCGAACAGCACGGGTACACGTTGCCGTCGTTGTGGAAGATCACCTGATTCCCCGGGCAGTGCAGCATGCCCCGGGTGATCGGGCGGCGGTGGAAGTCGGACTCCGGAAGCGATCGTGCCTCGCCGGCGGGAACAACGGGGAACTGGGTGATCTGGATGCCGTGAACGCTGTCACCGAGTTCTGCCAGCAGTGCGCGAGAGTCCTGCGACCGACTCACGCACATGTTGAGTACGACCTTGATACGTCTGTCGTGCGAGGCATCGAGGATGTTCCTGATCCGCTCCGGTTTGACGTAGGGCGAGTGGAAGTCGTCGTAGCTCAGCGTGAGCTCCCGCAGTCCGGCATCCTCGAACTCGGCCAGGACTCGGTCTGCGGCTCGGCGTGTGGCCCCCCAGAAGCCGTTGGTCACGCACGAGGCCACTCGTCCGCTGGCGGTGATCCGGGCGATGATCGACATCGTCCGAGCCCGCCGGATGAGGGGCTCACCGCCGGTGAGGCCGATCTCGCGCACATTGGGTTCGCGGAGGAGCTCGTCGACGATGTTGTCAACCAGGTCGTCGTCGAGGTTGGCCGTCGCGTTCGGAGAACTGCTGACGCAGCAGTGTGCGCATCGTGCGTTGCACTTCGAATCGAAGTTGATGCCGACGCTCCAGCGTGGCTCAGCCATGGTTTGTCCTCGTGTTGCTGTCGGGAAACGGTGGGGCCCCGCCCCGATCCCCGGACTGGTCAGCCCTTACCGCTACCGACGATCACGGCGCCGCCGCTTCCGACGACGAAGTACCACAGGTCGTCCACGACGTCGAGTTCTGCGACCCTGTCGTCCAGCGTGAAGCTCTGGAGCATGTTGGCGCTCTCGTTGTTCTGCATGTTCCCTCCTTTCGAGTTCGTTGAGACGGGCACGGGGCGGGGCGTGCAACACCATACTCAAATCCAGAACATCAGACCAGCACTTCCGTGATTCGGGCGCGACGATCTCGCCGCGACGCTGCCACGACGCTGCTGCGGTGTCGTCGATCGGCTCGCTCAGTGCCTCTGTGGCCACGGGTGCGCGAGCAGGGGTACCGCGACGAGCGACACGCTGCTGTTGCTCTCAGCCCCGCCGGTACAACCCCGCCGGCTTCCCAGGCCCCTCCGCCCGCTTCCCGTCGGCCACAACGAGCCGCCCCACCATCGCCCGACGAAACGTGTCCGGCTGCAACCCCACCCCGAGCACCACTTCGTGCAACCGCCGCAGTTCGGTCATCGTGAACGGCTCAGCCAGCAGCCCGTGCGGGTCTGGCCGCTCCCGATGGTCCTCCCGCAGCTGCGCCACCGCGTACTCGAGGATGTCGTCGTGCGCGTGCACCATCGTCCCCGCTGCCGCGACGGGCACCAGGCGCGCCCGCCCGGAGTCGATCGTCAGAGCAGCGGCTGGCACGACGTCGAGGTGTGCCACCGACAGCACCCAACCCCGGGAGTCCCGCGCCGGGTCGTCGAACACGTGCAGCTGCCGCGGCGCGAGCCCCTCGACGCCGGCCTTCTCGCGCAGGGACCGCAGCACCGAGTCGGCGAGGCGTTCGCCCTCGTGCACGAACGTCCCCGGCAGTCGCCAGTCGCCGTCGACGGCATCGTGGACCTGCAGCACCGACAGCTCGCCGTCGACGACGGTCATGACCGCGGTGTCGACCGCCACGGAGGGGTGCGGGTAGTCCGCCAGGCGCTTGCCGCTCGGGTCGCGGTACTCGGTGTCAGCCACGGGCAGGAGTTTACGCGCACTTGCGCTAATCACCAGACCGGTGCAGGATCGGGTTAGCGCGGAACTGCGCTAACCTGCATCCGGAGGTCTCGACATGACCGAGCACACCACGATCCTCGATCGCGCCGTCGGCGCCGTCCTCGGCTCTGCCGCCGGCGACGCCCTCGGCGCCGGCTACGAGTTCGGCCCGCCCGTCCCGGAACCGACGCCGATCGTGATGCAGGGTGGCGGATCGTTCGGGTGGCGACCAGGGGAGTGGACGGACGACACGAGCATGGCCGTGCCGATCCTCCAGGCCGTCGCCCGAGGTGACGACCCGGCGGCGGAAGCCACCCTCGACGGCTTGGTCGGCGCCTGGGCGAAGTGGGCGCTGGACGCGCCCGACGTCGGCATCCAGACCCGAGAGGTCCTGTCCGGACTGGGCCCACGCGAGCCGGTTCCGACGCGTCGCGGAGCTTGCGGAGCGACGTGGCGGCCGAGCTCGTGGGGAGAGGCGCACACCGCCGCCGCCAGTCGGCTCGCTGCCCGGCGGGTGCACGAGTCGACCGGCCGCTCGGCCGGCAACGGGTCGCTGATGCGGACCGTGCCCCTCGTCCTCGCGTACCTGCGCGGCGACGACGGTGAGGAGGAGCGGCTCGCCTCGGCGGCCCGTGCCGTCAGCGATCTGACGCACCACGAAGCGGACGCGGGGGACGCGTGCGTGCTGTGGTGCGTCGCGATCCGGCACGCGGTGCTGCACGGCGAGCTCGACGTCCTGCGGGGGCTGGACCTGCTCGGGCCGGCGGCTCGACGGACGTGGACGGAGCGACTCGTCGCTGCGGAGCACGCGGAGCCGGTGGCCTTCACCGCGACGAACGGGTGGGTGGTGTCGGCGCTGCAGGCGGCCTACGCGGCGGTGCGGTCGTCGACCTCGCTCGAGGACGCCCTCGTCCGAGCAGTCCGGTCGGGCAACGACACGGACACGGTCGCGGCGATCGCGGGCGGCCTGGCCGGGGCGCTGTACGGGGCGGCGGCGCTGCCGGAGGAGTGGCGGGCGGTAGTGCACGGGTGGCCGGAGCTGCGGGCGGACGACCTCGTGGCGATGTCGGAGCAGGCGGTCGGCGGGCGCTGACCGGTGGCACTGGAGCCGGCGTCGGAAGCTGCCGTGGGGGGAGTTTCCGACGCCGGACCCGGTGCTACGCGATGCTGCTGCGGCCGCGGAAGACGCCGACGCGCACGAGCCAGACGTACATCAGGCACCCGATGCAGACGTCGAACGCCGCGTTGAGGAACGCGGCGACCAGGGCGACAGCAGCGCCGACCGGTGCGGCGTAGGGGACGCCGAGGAGCGCCAGGACGAGGGCGACACCGGTCACGACGAGTCCGACGCGCTGGGCGAAAGTCGGGGGCTCGGGTGCCTCCAGTTCGGCGGGCGGGCCGAGCTGCGGGCGCACCAGGCGGCGGAACAGCGCGCCGTACGGGTGGCGGGCGATGCCGGCCACGGCTCCCCAGGCGAAGAGCGCGGCGATGACGGCGAGCAGCACGATGCCGATCGTCCGCGTGCTGTCGTTGAGGGTGAGGACGATGTCGAGCGCGAGCAGGACCGTCGTGATCGCGGCGCCGAAGCGGGGCGAACGGGGGTCGATCCCTGGGGAGAGTGCAGGGCTGGTGGTCATGGGTGCTCCTCGGTGAGGACGGCGTCGAGCGCGGCGATGAGTTCGGGCTGGCGGGGCGGTCCACCGAAGCGGGCTCGGACGGTCTGCGTTCCGTCCACGAGGAGCACGGTCGGGGTCTGCATCACGTCGAAGCGCCGGGCGAGCTCCGGGCGTTCGGCGAGGTCGATCTCGAGGCGGCGGACTCGGGCCGGTTCCTGTGCCGTCGTCGACTTCGACGCGGCGACCGCGTCGAGTTGCCGCGCCGTGGCGGGGCAGCGTGCGCAGGTGGGTGTCGAGAACTGGAGGAGCGTGGCGGCGGTGCCGAACGCCTCCCGGTCGGCGAGGTCGGCAACTGTCGTCGCATCGCTGCCTCGGGACGTGACCACGCGCGCTCGGCCGGTGCGGCTGCGGAGCAGCAGGCCGAGGACCGTCGCGACGGCGAGGACGCCGGCGACGATCGCGAGTGAGAGGGCGACGGTCATGTCTGGACCCTACGTGGCGTGGCCCGCTGGACCAAGGGTGTTGAGCGGTGTGACTAGTCGGGAACGCCCAGCCGCTCGCACTCCGCCCACTGCTCGGGGCGGCGCTCGTCCAGCCACGCGGTGAACTCGCGGTAGCCGCGGTAGTTCGTGAAGACCATGAACTGCTTCTTCCGCTGCTCGTTCAAGGCAGTGAGGCTGATGAACGTCACACTGCCGTTCGACTGCTTGCCGAGACGGAGCGTGTGGATGTCCTCGACTTCGCGGCGGCGGAACTTCCCGAAGCCGGACTTCACGTCGTAGTGCCGGTCGTAGACGTTGATGCGGCCGGCGGCGAGAGCCAGGCCAAGCAGCAAGGACCCCGCTCCGAGGACGATGAAGATGCCGAACGCGGGGCTGTCGTCCGAGCCCGCGATGAGCTGGAAGACGAGCCCCGGAACACCGATCACCAGGCCGATCACGCCGAGGGCCAGGAAGATCACCCCGGGGAACAGCGGCCGGCGCACGACGATCTGCGGCGCCACCTCCGCCTTGGTCGCGCTTCCGCCCCACTGGTTGATGCTGTCGCTCATCGTTCCCCCTCCGACGGACACCGTACCGGGAACGGCGACGCCCGGTCGGCTGTCGTCTCCGTACCATCGGGAGGATGAGCGATGACGTGACCCCAGGGCGGTACCGGCACTTCAAGGGCGGGGAGTACCACGTGGTGCTCCTGGCGCAGGACGTCGAGACCGAGGAGCCGGTCGTCGTGTACCAGGCGCTGTACGGCGAGCACGGGCACTGGGTACGAGGTCTGGCGGACTTCACCGCGCATGTGTCGCGTGACGGGTACGACGGTCCGAGGTTCGTGCGCCTGGAGTCGTAGTCGTGACGGCGCTGCCGCGACCTTGGCTCAGAGCGCGGCGCGGGCCTCCTCGATCGCCGCGATGAGCCGCGGGACGCCCCACACCACGAAGCGCCCGTGCACACCGCTTCGGAGTTCGACCCGGAGCTGCCGCGACAGGCCTCGTGACACGTCGCTGAGCGAAGCGATCTCGCCCAAGAGGAAGCCGAACTGCGGGCGGACGCGGTTCATCGCGTGGCCCTCGAAGAACAGCGCGGTCGAGGTGAGGGCGAGCCTGCCGCCGATGCCCTCCGTGCCCTTCCGCCCGGGCACGAGCAGGCCCAGCTCTGCCGCGACGGACTGGTCCTTCGCACCGTGGTCGATGAGCAGGTTGGCGTTCTTGCGCAGCAGTTCGGTGCTGGAGTCCCCGGGTTCCATGCGGCAACCGTAGGGGACGGGCCTGCTGCTACCGAGCCTCACCGCTGGACGTGCGCCAGCTGCGTCGCTTCTTCCTGCTCGCTCGCTGGAACTCGGCCACGGCGAACGACAGTGCGATGGCAACCAGCCACAGCGGCGCTCCGGTCCGATCGATCGTAGCGCTCACGGATTCCGCTTCTGCCCCCGGCACAGCCATGACGAGACCGGGCACCTGGACTTGCTGGCCAGCGACGGCAGCGGCCCCGGTGGCGATCAGCGCGATCGTCGCGAGGGCGACCGCGGATCCGATCAGCGCACTGACGGCAAGCCATGCTGCCTTGACGATCCTCACGAACATCCTCCCTCGATGCGACTGCAACCCAACGTCTCACATATCAGCAGTCCGCTCAAGTGGCGTCGGTGCCCGCCCCTACCCTGGAGTCTCACGACCAGCGAGGAGCGCAGTGCAGATCACCGAGGACGGCCGAGCCCTGCTCAGCCCGAGCGACCTCACCACGTGGGCGACCTGCGAGTGGGCGTTCCTCCGCCGCCTCGACGCCAAGCTCGGCCGCGGCGAACCCCTGCCCGACGAGCACGACGAGATGCTCGACCGGACGGCCCGCCTGGGTGACCAGCACGAGGTCGACTACCTCGAGATCCTCAAGCAGTCCCATGACGTCGTGGAGTTCGACCGTCCAGCCCCGCCGCAGTACCGAGAGGCCGCAGCCGCAGCGCTCCAGGCCATGCGGGACGGCGCCGACGTCCTGTACCAGCCGACGTTCCACGTCCCCGCGTCGGCGGACGGGTCGGGCTTCATCGGCTTCGCGGACTTCATCATCCGCAACGACCGCGGTGAGTACGAGGTCTACGACACCAAGCTCGCCCGCCACGCCAAGATCAGTGCCCTGCTGCAGCTCGCCGCCTACGCCGAGCAGATGCGTGCGCACGGTATCCCGACCGGGCAGCAGGTGCACCTGGTCCTCGGTGACCGGACGACGACCACGCACGAGCTGGCCGACATCGTCCCGGTGTACCGCACGCAGCGGGCGGAGCTGATCCGGGTGATCGCCGAGCGGCTGGCCACGGACGAGCCGATGCAGTGGGGCGACCCCCGCTACTCCAGCTGCGGCCGGTGCGCCGCCTGCCAGCAGGAGGTGCAACGTCATCGCGACCTGGTCCTCGTCGCCGGCATGCGCCTCGACCAGCGGACGAAGCTGATCCGGCACGGCCTGCGGTCGATCGACGACCTGGCGGTCCGGACGGCACCGGTGGCGACCATGTCGAAGACGACACTGGATCGTCTGGTGCGGCAGGCGAGCCTCCAGATCGAGACGGAGCGCGCGGCCAACAGCAGCGACCCGGCCAGCCCGACCCACGGGCCGGCCTTCGACGTCATGGACCCGCGTGCCCTCGACGCCATCCCCGCACCGGACCCCGGCGACGTCTTCTTCGACTTCGAAGGCGACCCGCTGCACACCGAGGACGGCGTGCACTGGGGCCTCGACTACCTGTTCGGACTGGTCGACGACCAGGCCGAGTTCCGCGCGTTCTGGGCGCACACGATCCGCGACGAGCGACAGGCGCTCGTGGACTTCCTGGCGTACATCGCGGACCGCCGGGACCGGTACCCGGACATGCACATCTACCACTACGCCGCGTACGAGCGGACCCACCTGCTGTCCCTCGCGGCCCGGCACGGGGTGGGGGAGGACGCGGTCGACGACCTGCTGCGCGCCGGCGTCCTCGTCGACCTGTACTCGATCGTGCGGAAGGCGCTGGTGGTCGGCAGCCGCAGCTACTCGATCAAGAAGCTCGAGCCGCTGTACATGGGCGACGACCTGCGGCTCAGCGACGTGACGAACGCCGCCGACAGCATCACCGCCTACGTCGACGCGATCACCGAACTCCGCACCGGAGACGCCGTCGAGGGCCAGCGGCAGCTCGACCAGGTCGCCGACTACAACGCCTACGACTGCCGGTCGACGCTGCGCCTCCGCGACTGGCTGCTGGGCCTCCGTGCCGAGCACGCGCCGGACACGACGACCACGACCGAGCTGGAGGGCCTCCCGCCCATCCCCGTCGAGCGCGAGCCGAACCCGGTGTACGTCGCGCTGGCCGCCGAGACGGCGGACGTCGACGCCCTCGACCGCACGCCCGACCAGACCGCGCTCGCGCTCGCCGCGGCCGCGATCGACTACCACCGCCGCGAGGCGAAGACGTTCTGGCAGGACCACTTCGATCGCCTGCGCAACCCGGTCGACGAGTGGGCCGACACCCGCGACGTGCTCGTCGTCGAACGCGCCTCTGTCGAGCGGGACTGGGCGACCCTGCCGCGCGCCCGCTCACAGTCGCGGGAGATCCGGTTGTCGGGGACGCTCGCGCCCGGCTCCAGGCTCCGGGCGGGAGGCTCGCCCCACCTCGTGTACGACGACCCACTCCCGGCGTCGATCCCGGCACCGGGCCCCGGCTCGAAGGGCGCGACCGACCGCGCCACCATCCTGGAGGTGTGGGACAACGGCGACGCCACCGAGGTGCTCGTCCTCGAACGACTTCCCGTCGGCGGTGGCGAGCCGCACACCGGGTTCCCGGTCGCCCTCGCGCCGTCGTCGCCCCCGCGGGCGAAGCCGCAGCCCGAGGCGATCGCCGAATGGGGCGCCGAGGTGCTCGACGCACTGCCGGAGATGCTGCCCGATCCGGCGCTCGACCTCCTCCGGCGCGTGCCGCCTCGCGGGCCCCTCGTACCGGTCGTGGGGGACGACACGGTGGGCGCCGTGGTGGCGACCCTGCTCGGGCTGGACCGGTCGTACCTGGCGATCCAGGGGCCTCCCGGAACCGGCAAGACGTACGTCGGGTCGAACGTCGTCGCACGGCTCGTGCGGGAGCACGGGTGGCGGGTCGGCGTCGTCGGGCAGTCGCATGCAACCAGCGAGAACTTCCTCGACGCGGTCATCGCCGCCGGGGTACCCGCCGACCGGGTGGTGAAGCAGCCGAAGAGCGGCGCTGACCCCGAAGACATCGAGGCAGCCGAGTGGACGCCGGTGAAGAACGGCGCGGCGATCGCGGCGTTCCTGCAGTCCTGCGCGGACACCGGCACCGGGGGAGTCGTCGGCGGGACGGCGTGGACCTTCGCGAACGAGTCGACCATCGCTCGGCACTCCTTGGACCTGCTCGTCGTCGACGAGGCGGGGCAGTTCTCCCTCGCGCCGACCATCGCCTCGGCGATCGCCGCCACACGCCTGCTGCTCCTCGGCGACCCGCAGCAGCTGCCGCAGGTGTCGCAGGGCTCGCACCCCGAGCCGGTCGACGAGTCCGCACTCGGCTGGCTGGCGGACGGCGAGCACGTGCTCCCGCCGGAGTTCGGCTACTTCCTCGCCCAGACCCGGCGGATGGAACCGGCCCTGACCGCGGCGGTGTCGGGGTTGTCCTACGACGGGCAGCTCGCGTCGATGGTGTCCGGGCGGTACCTCGACGGGATCGACCCCGGCGTGCACCCGGTGCCCGTCGGGCACGCGGGGAACACGACCTCTTCGCCGGAGGAAGCGGCACAGGTCGTCGCGCTCGTCGCGGACGTCGTCGGGCGCACTTGGACCGATGACCGCGGCACCCGCCAGCTGACGGATGAGGACGTCATCGTGGTCGCGCCCTACAACGCGCAGGGTGCGGTCATCCGGGACGCTCTCGACCGGGCCGGCCACACAGGCACGCAGGTCGGGACCGTCGACCTGTTCCAGGGCCGGGAGGCCGTGGTCTCGATCACCTCGCTGGCCGCGTCCTCCGCGGCGGACATCCCACGCGGGCTCGACTTCCTGCTCATGCCGAACCGGCTGAACGTGGCGCTGTCGCGGGCGAAGTGGGCGGCGTACGTCGTGCACTCGCCGGCGTTGGCGACAGCACTGCCGCCGTCGATCCCGGGGCTGGCGCTGTTGTCGCGGTTCATCGAGTTGGTGGCGCCGCGGGAGTGATGCCGTCGGCGTGACGCGGTCGGCGGGCGTGTCAGCTCGAGATGGCCGCTCAGCCCCCGGCCGCACCGCCCCCGGCCGTCGCCGCCGTCTGACGGCTCTGCACCACGGACTTCACCGCGCCCGCGACCCAGTCCCCGTCCGTCAGCGCCTTGACGCGCTGCCGGTCGACCTTGCCGAACTGCCCGCGCAGCGTCCCCGTGGCGTTGAGCAGCCCGATGAGCGCGACCGCGAACGGCGTGGGCGCGGCGCCGAGGTGCAGGACGTCGCCGATCTCGCCGCGCAAGAGCTTCGCCGGCCCGCCGTCCCGCTCCGGCCAGCGCACCCACGCGAGGATGCCGAAGATCCGGTGCTCCTGCCGCGTCACGAGTCCGCGGTCGCCGAGCCCGCCGAGGACCGACGCCCGGAGCGTCACGTTCGCGTTCCGGGACACCCAGGAGGCGGGTCGGCGCGGCGATGGCGAGAGGTCGATCTGTTCCTTCATCGCGTCGATCACCGGGTCGCCGACGGGAGCCGACTTCACCGGGATCACCTTGCGTCCGTCGAACTGCAGCACTCCGCGGAGCGCCAGGTCGCCGAGCACTGCACCCGCGGCTCCGGGGTCGAACGTCTGGCCCGTGGTGGCGAGCTTGCCGTCCGGGCGCAGGAGTAGCAGCGCGTACGCCTGCGGCAGCGTCAGCTGGGCGGACATCGTCAGTCCTCGTCGGCCTCGGTCGGCACGCCGCCGATGCCCGCGCGCAGTCCGGCGACGACGTCGGCCTGCAGGAAGTTCGCCGCTTCGGCGCTGGTCGGGTCGACGACGATCCCGAACTCCTCGGGCAGCGCGGTGACGAGTTCGGCCATCGGCATCGCGCGTGCTTCCAAGCCCGGGAGGCTCGTGGCCAGCTGGGCAGGATCGGTGAAGACCGGCACGAACGGACGGTCGCGCAGGACGACGTGCGCCACGCTGCCCTCCTCAGGCTCACCGCTGGTGCCGGCGGCCTTCCATGGCACCCAGGCAGCGCTGCTGAGGAACCCCTCCGCCGATTCGCCCATGCGTCGCCGCAGGTCGCCGGCGGCGTCGGGTCCGGTGTTCTCGGCTCCGGGCCCGAAGCTGGACCCTGTCGTTCCGTTGGCGCTCATCGCGTTCCCCTCCACGGTCGTGTCACCGGCCATGCTGCCACGCAGGACGGGCGGAACAGGTGGGGCGCGCCTCCCGTCAGGAAGGCGCGCCCCGGTGGCACGGACCGCGGAAGGTCAGTACTTGGCGGACTGCCCGCCGTCGATCGGGACGACCGCGGCGTTGATGTACGACGCGTCGTCCGAGAGCAGGAAGGCGACGACCGCGGCGATCTCGGGTGCCTCGCCGTAGCGCTTGGTGGGGTTGATCTGGATGAACTCCTCCGCGGCCTTGCGCGGGTTCTCCGGGTCGATCTGCTTCATCGAGTTCTCGACCATCGGCGTCCAGATGGCGCCCGGTGCGATCGCGTTGATGCGGATGCCGAACTCGCCGTACTCGACGGCGGAGTTGCGGGTCAGGCCGACGACGCCGTGCTTGGCGGCCGCGTAGCCGGACTGGTTGCCGACGCCGCGGATGCCGCCGACGCTGGCGGTGTTGACGACCATGCCGGAGCCCTGCTCGCGCATCACGGCGAGGACCTTCTCGAGGCCCAGGAACACGCCGCGGAGGTTGATCGAGACGACCTTGTCGAACTCGGCGGCGGTGAACGACTCGGTGAGGTTCTGCTTGCCCTCGATGCCGGCGTTGTTGAAGAAGCCGTCGATGCGGCCGAAGCGCTCGACCGTGGCCGCGACGTAGGCCTCGGCCTGCGCTTCGTCGGAGACGTCGGCGACGGTGGTGAGGACCTCGGCGTCGGGCGTGACCTCGAGGACGGCGGACTTCGTGGCCTCGAGGCCCTGCTCGGAGACGTCGACGAGCGCGAGCTTCGCGCCCTCGGTGGCCAGACGGACGGCGGTCGCACGGCCGAGGCCGGAGCCCCCGCCGGTGATGAGGACGACGCGGTCCGTGAAACGGGTGCTGGAGCTGGAGCTGGTGCTGGTGCTGGTGGAGCGGGTGTCGGTCATGTGGTGGAGGCCTCCTGCGGTCTTCGACGATGAAGGGCTCGGGGTCCGGGGAGCGTCCGTGTCGGTGCGCGGCGCTGAGCGGCGAGTCCGGTCCGACGGGCGTGCGCCGGACGAGAGTTACGCTACAGGTGTTGTCTGACTGCGAGCGGTGTGTGCCGTCCGTCAGCAGGTGGTGAGGACTCGCTCCATCGCGTCCCGCTCGGCGGGCACGACCCAGAGCCGGTACTTCGCCTTCACGGCGACCTGGTGCTCGACGTACTCGCAGCGGAAGTCCTTCGCCGCGGGCAGCCAGGTCGCGGCGTCGCCCGAGCGCTTCTGGGAGTTCGAGTGCCCGTCGACCGCGAACAGGTTCTCTGGGTCGTTGGCCAGCGCCTGCCGATCGGCCTGGGTGAGCTGCTGCGCGCCGGTGCGCCAGGCGTTCTCGAGTGCGACGACGTGGTCGATCTGCACGAGGGTCGAGGTCGTGTTGCCCCGCACGAACGCGATCTCGCCGCCGGTGTACGGCGAGACGAGGTCGCCGGACAGTACCTTGCAAGGCCCCTGGCGGACGATGTCGGTCAGGTCGCGGGCCAGGACGTCGTTCCGGGTGTCGCAGCCGTTGTGGTCGACGTCCAGCCAGGGGGTGCCGAAGTCGGCCTCCCGGTCGTAGCCGGTCGCGGGCGCCTTCCCCTTCACCGGTAGGGCGGCGAGCATCGCGCGGGCAGCGTCGGCCGACGGACTGGAGGCCCGGCTCGGCTCCGTCGTCGCGGGCGTCTGTGCCGATGTGGTCACGGTGGGACGTGGGGTGGTGCCGGGGGCGCCCGTGTCGGTGGTGGTGCTGCCGGCGCTCGTCGTTGCGTCCGCCCCGGTGGAGAGCACTCCTGACGAGAACAGCGCCCACACGCCCATCGCGAGGACGAGCGTGACGATCGAGGACTGGACGGTGGCGCGGGTGCGGCGTCGGCGGGACGTCATGTTCGGTGGTGCTCCTGGTGGTGCTCGGGGGACCCGTCGATCCTGGCGGAGGCCGCCGACACCCTGGGACGCACGCGCCGCAGTCCGCGTAGGCAGGAGCCATGACCGACTACGCACAACCGTCCGTGCCCGTCACCGGAGGCTCGATGCCGCTCCTCGGATTCGGCACCTGGCAGATCGAGGAGCCTGACGCTCCCGCCGCGGTGGCCGCCGCCCTCGAGGCCGGCTACCGCCACATCGACACCGCCACCGGCTACGGCAACCAGCGCGGCGTCGGCAAGGCCATCGCCGACTCGGGCCTTCCCCGCGAGGACCTGTTCATCACGACGAAGCTGCCGCCGGACAACGCCGACCGCGTCCGCGCGACCATCGAGGAGAGCCTGGACCAGCTCGGCCTCGACCACCTGGACCTGTGGCTCATCCACGGGCCGCCGAACGGCGAGGCACGTCCCGACGTGTGGCAGCAGCTCGTCGAGGCACAACAAGCCGGGCTGACGCGGGCGATCGGTGTGAGCAACTACTCGCTCGAGCAGATCGACGAGCTGATCCAGGGGACGGGTGCGACGCCGGCCGTGAACCAGATCCGCTGGAGCCCGGTCGAGTTCGACCGCACGGTGGCGGACGGGCTCCGGGACCGTGGGGTGGTGCTCGAGGGCTACAGCCCGTTCAAGGCGAGCAACCTGCAGGACCCGACGCTCGTGGAGATCGCCGAGGCCCACGACGCCGATGCCGCGCAGGTCATCGTCGCCTGGCACGTCGCCCACCAGTTCGTCGTCATCCCGAAGTCGTCGAACCCGGATCGCATCCGGTCGAATGCCGCCGGCGCGACGCTCGAGCTCAGTGCCGACGAGATCGCCCGGATCGACGGCCTGGCCGCCTGACCCACGCCGAACGGCCGAGACGCCGCCGAACCCCCGAGACGCCGCCGAACTCCGCGGCGTCTCGAGCGTTCGGCGGCGTCCCGCGCTGACGGGGGCGTCTCGCCGCCCGGTCAGGCCAGCAGCGACCGGATGTCCTCTGCGCTCAACCCCTCGGCGAACAGCGCGTCGTCGTCGATCATCGTGGCGAACAACTGCGCCTTCCGCTGCGCGAGCGCCAGGACCTTCTCCTCGATGGTGTCCTCCGCGATGAGCCGCTCGACGGTCACGGACCGGGTCTGCCCGATGCGGTGCGTCCGGTCGACGGCCTGGTTCTCGGCGGCCGGGTTCCACCACGGATCGAGCACGAACACGGTGTCGGCCTCGGTCAGGGTGAGCCCGAACCCGCCGGCCTTCAGCGAGATGAGGAACGCCGGGGCGGTGCCGTTCCGGAAGCGGTCGATGACGACTCCACGGCGGCGGGTGGAGCCGTCGAGGTACTCGTACCCGACCCCGCGTTCGTCGAGCGCTGCGGACACCATCTTGAGGAACGAGGTGAACTGGCTGAACACGAGCGCACGTCGCCCCTCGGCCGCGAGCTGTTCGAGTTCGTCGAGGAGCAGGTCGAGCTTCGCGCTGGGCACATCGCCGTGGTCGTCCGACACGAGTGCGGGGGACAGGGCGAGCATCCGCAGGAGGGTCAGCGAGCGGAAGACGATCATCCGGTTGCGGTCCAGGTCGTCGACGAGGTCCAGGACCTTGAGCCGCTCCCGGTTCAGCGTCTTCTCGTAGAGGTCGCGGTGTGCCGGGTCGAGGGTGACCCGGACGACCTGTTCGACCTTCTCGGGCAGGTCCGCGGCGACGCTCTCCTTCGTCCGCCGGAGCATGAGTGGTCGGATGCGTCGCCGGAGTCGGTCGGTCAGCTCTTTGCGGGCCGCTCCGCGGAGCTCGGGCGAGGCCAGCGGCTTGACGTAGTCGTCGCCGAACCGCGTCCATGACGACAGCAGCCCGGGGGCGACGACGGCGAACAGTGCCCAGAGGTCGGCGAGCCCGTTCTCGAGCGGCGTGCCGGTGATCGCGATCTTCACGGGGGCGCGGAGTTCGGCGGCCACGCGGTGGGTCTGCGACTGCGGGTTCTTGACGAACTGCGCCTCGTCGAGGAGCAGCGCCGACCAGCTGAGGTCGAGGTAGGCGGGTGCGTCGAGCCGGAGCAGGGCGTATGAGGTGACGACGACGTCCGACGCGGCGGCGGTCCGGGCGACCCGCGCGGGGTCCTTCAGCGAGGTGCCGGCGATCGTGGTGACCCGCAGCGACGGGACGAACTTCGCCGCTTCGTCCGCCCAGTTGCCGACGACCGAGGTGGGCGCGACGACGAGGAAGGGTGGTGCCTCCGGGTCGGCGGCCCGCCGGTCGGCGATCATCGCGAGCGCCTGCAGCGTCTTGCCCAGGCCCATGTCGTCGGCGAGCACCCCGCCGACGCCGTGTTCGACCAGGAACGTCAACCACGCGTACCCGTCGCGCTGGTACGGCCGGAGGTCGGCCTGCACGGTCGCCGGCACGACGGCGTCGGCCGGCGCCGTCGCGTCGAGCAGGCGCCCGGCGATCTCCTTCCACCGTGCGTCGTGCTCGGTCTCGTCGGCGAGCTGGTCGAACTCCGACCAGAGCGCGGCCCGGTACGGCGTCACGGTGAGCGGCTGCTCGGGTTCCCACTCGTCGAGCTCGCGGGCTTCCTCGATGACCTCCTTGAGACGGTCGAACGCGGGGTCGGCGAGCGACAGGTACGAGTTGTCGACGAGCTTCATCCGCCGGTCGCGCTTGGCGAGTGCCCGGAGCAGGGGCGTGAACGGGATCTCCTTGCCGTTCACGCTGACGAAGATGCCGAGGTCGAACCAGTCGTGCTTGTCCGACGGCATCGTCGTGACGCGGATGTGCGGCCGCCCGGTCAGGCGCTCGTAGTCGACCCGCTCACCCTGCACGACGACGCGGACGCCGAGTGCGGGCAGCGCCGGCAGCAGTTCGTTCGCCAGGACGGCGACGTCGGCCCCGTCGATGGTCCCGTCCTGGAACCACTCGAGTCCGCCACCGGGGCCGGGAGGCTCGGATCGCCCGTCCCGATCGGCCTGCGTCCCCGACGTGGCCTGCTCCACAGCAGCAGCATCGGCGTCAGCGACGTCGTCCGCCGCGCGCACGCTCCCGAGCTCCGGCAGCGGCCCGTGCAGGGACACCGGGTCCTTCCGGCCGTCGACGCTCCAGCGCCACTGCAGGTGCGCCCGGTCGTCGGTCCGCGGCGCCCGGGCCGGTTCGAACGTCACGGTGAGCACGAGTTCCGGTGGCGTCCGTTCCGGCAGCTCGAGTGACCCGTCGGAGCTGACGAGTCCGAGGGATCCGCGGAGCTTCGGCGACCAGTCGGCCAGGAACTCGTCGACCTCGTCCGCGGGGACGGTGATGCGTGATGCCTCGACGAGCATCTTCCGCTGGTCCTCCGGCACGGGTGCAGCGGTCGGGGCGAGCGTCACGCGGAACTCGGGCGACTCACGGAACGCGTACACGCCGTGGTCGCCGACGACCCGCGCGGTGCCCTCGGCGAGCGGACGCCCGTCGATCACCGCGCTCGCGCCGATCAGCAGCCCCTCGGCGGTCCGGGCCGCGTCGAGCAGGACCCGGGCGTCGAGGCCGAGGTCGACCCCGCCCTCCCGCTTGCCGGTGACGAACGCGATGCCGAGCGGCTCGGCCTGTCGCAGCAGCGGCCAGAGGAGCGGACTGCGGAAGTCGTCGAGGTGGATCCAGTCGCTCTCCCCGGGCAGCCCCGCGAGCACACCCGCCCGATGCAGCGCCTGGAACTGCATGAACCACGCGTGCTGGTCCGGCTCGAGTCCCAGCCGGTTCATCGAGTAGGGCAGCGCGCCCCAGGTGAGCTGCCCGCGCACCCAGTTGCCCGCCGCACTCCGGCTGACCGGTCGCACGCCGAGGCGCACCGCCCGACTGGCGACGGGCATCGTCCGGCCCGCAGCACGGGCACGTCCGGCGAGTCGGGCTGGCACCGCGTCGCGGAGTTCGAACTGGAGGCCCATCCCGCCACTCGCAGGCACGGTGCCGGAGCGGGTGGTCCCGTCGTCGTCACCGGCGAGGCGGGCGAGGTCGCGCCTCCAGTCCGGCGTCGGCGGGGTGGGCGGCTGCGTGCGGGGCCCGGCCTGCGCGGCGAGGGCACGGGCGTTGATGGTGAGGAGTGCAGCGGCGACGTGCTTGCACTCGCCGCCGAGCGGGCAGGTGCAGCGACTGCGGACCGGACGGACGAACTCGCCACGGGCGATGGTCGTCTCGACCTGCACGTCGTACGGGTCGGCGGCGCTCCCGCTCACCGTCGCGGTGATCGTGCCGTCATCGTGCCAGGTGGCGTCCTCGACCAGGCCGGCGCGCACGACGTCACGGGCGCGGCCGAAGGTCTGCGGCCCGACGAAGCGGATGACGTCGACGGCGTCGATCATCGGGGCTGCTGGCACAGGGACATCGTGCCAGGCCCCGCCGACGCTCGTCGTCCGGGCGGCGTTGGTACGGTCGGACGAGCGCCGGAGGGGCGCAGGAGACGAGGGGGAACACATGTCGATGAAGAGCATCCAGCAGGGCGCGACCGGGGTCGTCGTGGCGCTGCTCGCCGCGGTCGCACTGACCGGCTGCGCGGAGGGGGACACGGGGACCGTCGAGGGCACGCCGACGCCGACGAGCGCGGCCGGGACGCCGGGCAAGGCGACCTGCGAACTGCTCGGGACCGACGGCGGAACGGTCTCGATGACCGAGACCGCCGACTCGTACACGATCGAGTTCCGGGGTGTCCCGCGGGACGCTTCCGACGACCGGACGTCCTACAGCGTGCAGGTCGACGACGACGACCGGCAGGCCTACGCCGGCATGCTCATGAGCTGGGACCGGGACGTGCTGCGGAACTACGGCACGACGGACGACCCGGAAGCCGACGAGGTCGAGGTCGACGGGGAACCCGAGGAGACCGGTGACGTCGTGCGCGGCACGTTCCCGAAGGTCGCGGACGGCCCCGCCTCGTGGTGGTCGCCCGAGTACACGACGATCACGGATTCCGGGGTGCAGCGTCACGTGTGCACCGAGGACGGCCAGGTCGTGCCGTACACGGCGCTGGCGGCCCGGTAGCAGGCGGTCACCGCGCTGTCCGGGCCTTCGTCCGGATCGGGTCAGGCCCGTTCGGGGGCTGGTTCGCATGCGCGTTGGTGAGACATCATCGGGAGCATCATGCTGCAGTCACTCGTCTACATGAGCTCGGCCACCCAGCCGTTCGACGACCCCGCCCTCGATGAGGTCCTGGCCCGCTCGCGCGAGCGGAACACCGCCGACGGTCTCACCGGCATGCTCGTGCACCGCTCCGGTCGGTTCATGCAGCTGCTGGAGGGTCCGCACGACGCCGTCATCGCCACCTACGGACGCATCATCGCCGATCCGCGGCACGACGAGGTCCGACTGCTGGTGGAGGAGTCGATCCACACCCGTCGGTTCCCGGAGTGGACGATGGCGTTCGACCGCGACGAGCAGGTCGAGCCGCCCGAGGGGTTCGACGAGTTCCTGACCTCCGGCGACGCCAGCGCCGATGCGAGCCGCGCGCGGGAACTGCTGCGTTGGTTCCGCAACCACCCGATGGCAGCGCCGACGGCCTCGCTCGGCAAGCACCGACGCGACTGACACCGCGCACCGCCGCACGCAGCGACCCGACCACCCCCTGGATGGTCGGGTCGCTGTGGTCTGGGGGCAGACGTCTGCGGTCAGTGGTCCGCGGGCTGGGCGAGCTTGCTGTGCTTCCGCGAGTACCCGAAGTACACGCCGAGCCCGATCGCGAACCACACCGCGAACCGCACCCACGTCTCCCACTGCAGGAACGAGACGAGCCACAGTGACGCCAGCACGCCGATGGCGGGCACGACCGGCATGAAGGGCATCCGGAACTGCCGGTCGAGGTCCGGCTGCCGGTAGCGGAGCACGATGACCGCGGTGCAGACCACGACGAACGCGAGCAGGATGCCGATGTTGGTCAGTTCGGCGACGACCCCGATCGGCAGCACCCCGGCCAGGACGGCCGACGCGATGCCGAGGATCCAGGTGACCCGGGTCGGCACGTGCCGCTTCGGATCCGTCTTCGCGAACCACTTCGGCATCAGCCCGTCGCGGCTCATCGAGAACCAGACGCGCGAGGCGCCGAGCATGAACGTCACCAGGACGGTGACGATGCCGACGATGGCACCGATCGCGATGACGTTCGCGACGCCTCCGAGCCCGACCGACGCGAACGCCGACGAGAACCCGGACGCCGGGTCGATGTCCTCGTAGTCCTGCATCCCGGTCAGCACGATCGTGGCGAGGACGTAGAGCACCATCGAGATGCCGAGGGACAGCAGGATCGCCTTCGGCATGTGCTTGCGGGCGTCGGTGGACTCCTCGGCAGCGGTCGACATCGCGTCGTACCCGAACACGGCGAAGAACACGGTCGCGGCGCCGGTCATCACACCGCCGAACCCGAACGGGAAGTACGGCGAGTAGTTCGCGCTGTCGATGTGGAACACCCCGAGCACGACGATCAGGACGACGAGCGCGACCTTGATCCCGACCGCGACGAACTCGAAGCGTGCGGCGCTCCGGATGCCCCGGGTGAGGACGAACGCGGTGAGCAGGCAGAGCGCGATCGCGAAGACGTCGACGACGTGCCCGTCGCCGGTGCCGGGCGCGCCGAGCATCCAGGCGGGCAGGTCGATGCCCAACTGGCCGACCAGGAACCCGACGTAGCCGGAGATGCCGATCGCGACCACCGCCACGATCGCCGTGTACTCGAGCAGCAGGTCCCAGCCGATGAACCAGCCGACGATCTCGCCGAGCACCGCGTACCCGTACGTGTACGCACTGCCGGCCTTCGGGATGAGCCCCGCGAACTCCGCGTACGACAGCGCTGCCGCAGCACTCGCGACGCCGGCGACGAGGAACGAGATGAGGACGGCGGGTCCGGCGACACCATTCGCGACCGTACCGGCGAGGGTGAAGATCCCGGCGCCGATGATGCCGCCGATGCCGATCGCGGTGAGCTGCCAGAGGCCGAGGTGCCGCTTCAGGCCGCCCTCGCTCCCGGAGTCGTCGTCGATGGTGTCGATCGGCTTCCGTCGGAACAGGGTCGAGGGGTTCGGCGTCGTTGCCATGCGGCCATCCTGCACCCGTTCCGGCGGGACGGTACCGGTCGTTCCAGGCGCATCGAAACGGGCGGAGCACGGGCCTCCCGGTCGGCCGACCTGCCCGCGTGACGGACCGTCAGCGTTGCGCGTACGGCCACCAGAACGGCGGCGGGAGCGCCCCGCCGGTCAGGATGACCAGACCCTGGTAGCCGAGCATGCCGACGCCGAGCAGGCCGAGGACGGCTGCGGCCCACGCCCACCGTCGGGCCCCACGGTGTCGGCGGCCGCGGCCGATGGTGACTGCTCGCCAAGCCGAGAGGAGTCCCAGACCGCCGAAGAGGAAGCCGATCGCGAGGTTCCGGCCGACGGCCTCGGCGGGCAGGATCAACCCCTGCAGGAACGCGAAGCCGCCCAGCAGCACGGCTGCGGTGGCGGGGGCGGCCGGGGGTTCGTGGTCGCGTGCGCGGGCCATGTCCCGACCGTACCGTCGAACGCGTGCGCTCAGGAGGAGGCACGATGGGGACCATGCGTTCCCTCCTCGGCGTCCTGGCCGGCACCGTCCCCGTCCTGGCCTGCACCGTGATCGGGGATCGGTCGTGACACGCGCGGGCGACGACGGGCGGTCCGGTCCGGATCCTGCCGGCGGCCGGGAGGCCCGTCCCGGCCTGCGCGGTGGCCGTCGCGTCGCCGACGTGGTCGCGACCGTCGTCCTGCTGCTGCTCGGTGCGGTCGCGACCGTCGTCGCGAGTCGCGGGATCCAGTTCATGGCGCTCTCGTTCGGGTCGTGCGACGCGCCCGGCAACCGGTGCGACGAAGGGCTCGGCGGTACGGTCGTGACGCTCGGCCCGGTGGTCGTCGCCCTGGTGTTCCTCGTCACCCTCGTGCTGTGCGTGCTCCGGCTGGTGCGCCGGCGCCTGACCTGGCCGGTGGCGCTCCTCGGGCTCGGGATGCTCGTGGTGGTCTTCGTCGTGGCACGGCTGCTGGCCGGCGGGGCGGTCTCGATCGGGATCTGATCGGTCCTGCACATCCCTGGGCTTGGTGGTCGTTGTCCACAGCGAGGTGCTCCGGCCTCCGCGGGAGCAGGGTGGACGGCCAGGCTCGGGGCATGCCAGACACCGATGTGCTCGAGCGACTCGAGCGAACCGCAGTCCGTACCGACGACGACGTGGTCGACCTCGTCGTCGCGCTCCTCGAGACCCCTGTCCGACGACAGTGCTGGGTGCTGTTCCTCAGCGCCCGCGGCATCCCGGTGCAGCTCGTGCTGCCCGTCGCCGACCTGCCGTACCAACCCGACGACCAGGTCGAGGACTTCGGCGCCCTGGTCGAGGACGTCGTCCGACAGGTCGGCGCGGCGGAGGTCGTCCTCGCCTGGGAACGGCCGGGTGCCACGGGGTTGTTCCCGGTCGACTGGGAATGGGTCGACGCGATGGCCTGCACCCTCGACGAACACGATGTACGACTGCGCGGGCAGGTCGTGGTGCACGACGATGGGGCGTCCATGGTGGAGCTCGACGACGACGAGCCGGTCGCTTCGGCAGCGGCGTGAACGGCCCGGGCTCAGTCCCGTGCTCGTCAGCCCTGTGCCGGTCAGTTCTGGGGCGCCGCGTCCGGGACGGTCTCGCCGGTCAGGCCCTCGACCACGCGCTTCGCCGTCGGCCAGTACTTCGCGTAGTGGTCGGGGTCGGCGTTCACCTGCACCGCGTGCGCCATCTGCGTCGGCGTCATGGTCTTCCACCCGGGCACCTTGACGAGCTTCGCGTAGAACATCGACGCCGCGGTGTACGGGTCCATCCGCTGCTCGTACGTGCCCCAGGCGCCGTTGTCCCGCTGCTGGAAGATCCCGCGGCTGTCCGGACCGACGGCGTCGCCACGGTCCAGGTTCACGAGCCCGGACTCGCCGATCGCGGTCATCACGCCGACCGCCTGGGTGTGCGGGCCGATGCCCAGGTCACGAGCGGCCCGGATCACCTGCGCGGCGTTCACCAGACGGTCCTGGCAGAAGCCACCGACCGGCCCTGCCGGCACCACGACGCCACCGACGGTCTGCGCAGCCGCGGCCGGGCAGGTGAGCGCCCGGGGTGTCGCCGAGGACGACGCCAGCCCGCTCAACGAGTTCACCGCGACGACGATCAGGACGATGACCCCGATGACCGCGGCGACCACACCGACGCCGAAGACCGACGCGAGTGCGATGCCGGCACGGCGCATGGTGCGGTCCTTCGTCAGGTGGAGCGGGGTGGGGGCCTCGGCGGGCTGGAGCGGGCCGGACCGGAGTCCGGTACGACGAGGCTAGGCGTTCCGACTGGACGACACACGTGCCGACATGCCCCCGGTTCGCGGCACTAGCGTGGAGCGCGGAGGGAACCATGGACACAGCGATGCAGGACCGGGCGCTCGGCGCCGTGTTGGCCAGTGCGTGCGGGGACGCCCTGGGGGCACCGTACGAGTTCGGCCCGGCACTGGCCGCCGACCACCCCGTCGAGATGCGCGGCGGCGGTCCCTTCGGGTGGGAACCGGGGGAGTGGACCGACGACACCAGCATGGCGATCCCGGTGCTGGAAGCGGTCGCGAACGGTGCCCGGTGGAACGAACCCCGCACCCACGGGCGGCTGCTCGCGGCCTGGTCCGACTGGGCGCAGGACGCGCCGGACGTCGGTGCGCAGACCCGGGCGGTGCTCGGGCGGATGTCGGCCAACACCGAGGACGCCGCGAAGGCCGCCGCCCGCGCCGTGCACGAGCAGAACGGGCAGTCGGCGGGCAACGGGTCGCTGATGCGGACGACGCCGCTCGTGCTCGGGTTCCTCGGTGACGGCGCGAAGAAGCCCCTCGCCGTCGCCGCCCGACGGGTCAGCGACCTCACCCACCACGAGGACGACGCCGGGGACGCCTGCGTCCTCTGGACCGTGGCGATCCGGCACGCGATCCGCCGGGGCCGGCTCGACGTCCGACGCGGTGTGCCGATGCTGCCGCGGGAGCGCCGGACCCTGTGGCTCGACCGGATCGCCGAGGCCGAGTCCTCGACGCCCGAGGACCACACGGCTCGCAACGGATGGGTCGTCGCGTCGCTACAGGCCGCGGTCGCCGCGATCACCCTCGGCGACGGCGTCGTGGACACTCTCGAACGTGCGGTCCGCGGCGGCGGGGACACCGACACCGTCGCCGCGATCACCGGCGGACTGGCCGGGGCGCTCGCCGGGGCGTCGGCGCTGCCGGAGCAGTGGACTGTCCTGGTGCACGGGTGGCCGGGCAAGCGACTCGACTGGATGCGTGCGCTCGCCGTCCGTGCCGTCGAGCGCACGCCCGGTCCCCTCGGGATGCCGGCCCGCCGGAGCTGACGTCCGGAGGCCAGAGAGGCCCGGCACCCGTGCGGGTGCCGGGCCTCCTGCGTCGCCACGGTGGAGCGGGTCAGCGGCCGGTGTCAGCGATCGTGGTCCTCCCGGGCGTCCCGCTGCACGGCAGTCGGTTCCGTCACGACTCCGGTCGGCGCCTTCTCGGCGGTCTTCCGGCCGTGGGTGAACCACGTCACGAGCCAGAGCACGATACCGAGCGCCAGCAGCGCACCGGCGATCTGGTACTGCTCCCACGCGCGGCCGGACGAGAACGGCAGCACGAGCCACAGGCAGGCGACGATGCCGATCACCGGGATCACGACCCCGGCCTTGAAGTGCCGGTGGCCGACGCGGTCGCGGCGGAGCACCAGCACCGAGGTGTTCACCACCGCGAACACCGCGAGCAGCAGCAGCGAGGTGGTCCCGCCGAGGATCACCACGATCGGCGACTCCGGGTCGAGCGACACCCAGCCGATCAGGGCAAGCGAGATCAGGGTCGTGAAGACGATGGCGTTCGACGGGGTGCGGCGCGCGGGGGAGACCCGGCCGAGGAAGCCCGGCAGCACGCCCTGCTTGCTCATGCCGTACAGCAGCCGGGACGCCATCATCATGTTGATCAGCGCGGTGTTGGCGACGGCGAACATCGAGATGAACGGCAGGACGGCACCGATCGGGAAGTCCGGCGCGGCGGTCTGCACGACGGTGACCAGCGGCGTCTCGTTGCCGGCCAGCTCACCGATCGGCACGACGGCCACGGCGCAGATCGACACCAGGACGTAGATCACGGCGGTGATGCCGAGGCCCGTCAGCATGACGCGGGGGAAGATCCGCGACGGGTCCTTGGTCTCCTCGGCCATGTTCACCGAGTCCTCGAAACCGACCATCGCGAAGAACGCCAGGGACGTCGCGGTCGAGATGCTCAGCAGCAGGCTCTTGTCCTCGGGCGTCTCGAACATCACCACGCGGGAGAAGTCCGCGTTGCCACCGGCGATCGCGGTGAAACCGACCAGGATCACGAGCACCAGACCCGAGAGCTCGACGAGGGTCAGCACCACGTTCGTCTTCACGCTCTCGCTGACGCCACGGAAGTTCACCGCCATCACGGCGAGCATGAAGCCCATCGCGATGAGCATCACGACGGTGTTCGGCAGCTCCAGGCCGAACCCGACGCCCAGGTTCGCGGCGAACGCCCGGGACGCCGTCGACGCCGAGGTGATGCCGGAACACATCACGATGAACGTCACGATGAACGTGACGAAGTGGACGCCGAACGCCTTGTGCACGTAGAGCGCCGCACCCGCCGTCTGCGGGTACTTCGTCACGAGCTCGAGGTACGAGAACGCCGTGAGCAGCGCCACCGAGAACGCGATGAGGAACGGCAGCCACGCGGCCCCGCCGACCTCGGCCGCGACCTGCCCGGTGAGGGCGTACACGCCGGTGCCGAGGATGTCCCCGACGATGAACAGGAGCAGGAGTTTCGGACCGATCACACGGCGGAGCTCGGTCTGCTGCCCCGGGTCGCGCTCGGTCTTCGTCGTGGTCGCCATGCATCACCCTGTTCCTGCTGAACCGTTCCTGTCCAGTCCCACAGCAAAATCGGTCGGGGCGGACAGGGCCAGCGGCCGGTCGATACGCTGCCCTGCATGGACGAGGCGTCGACGACCACCGAAGAACCGATCGAGTTCGCGGACTTCAACGCGAAGCTGCTCGTCCTCGACGTGCTCTGCTACGACCTGGACGTCATCGAGCCCTACGACGGGGACGACGACGACGAGGACGCGGTGGTGGACGACGAGGACGTGGACGGCCAGGACGACCGGGCCCGTGAGTACTACGACGACCTCGACCTGCTGCCGTCGCAGCTCGACCTGGTCACCGAACTGACGGTGGACTCGGACCTCGAGATCCTGCAGGACCTGCACCCGGGCTGGGACGGCTCCGACGACCGCTACGACCCGCAGAACTGGGACGACCTCGTCGACCTGCCGTCGCTCAAGGTCGTCTATGCGGCGGCTCCGCTGCCGGCGCACGTGTCGGACGCGCTCGCCGCGAAGGGCGTGGAGGTCCGGTCGGCCTGACCGGCACGGCAACCGGCACCGACCGGCACGGCAACCGGCACTGAGCGGCACGGCAACCGCCACTGACCGGCACGGGCAACCGTCTGCGTCAGCGCAGTGCCGCCAACTGCTGTGTGAACTGCGTCGCACCGCCCTGTGCCGGGTGCCGGACCGCGATCGCGTCGATGCCGGCGCTCGCGAGTGCTCCCTGTGCCTTCCGTCCGACCGCGACGAACCGCCGGGCGCCCACGGCCTCGGCCAGCGCGAGCGCGACCGGGGCACCGTCGCGGACCTCGGCCGGACGCGGCGTCCGGTTCGTCAGCCGGTCCGGGGCGACGAACGGGTGGTGCGGGAACACCGCCCAGAGCACCGGCAGGGGGCCGTGCCAGCCGCGCAGCGCAGCGTGCACGACCCGGGAGGACGCCTCCCACGGGGCCGTCGGCTCGGGCGGCAGCGCGAAGGGCACATCGGCGAACAGCCCGTCGGGGTCTTGCAGCTCCCGCATGCTCGTGAACGGGATGCCGGTGTTCGTCATGCCGCGCCAGCCGGGTGCCTCGGCGACCAGGATCGTTTCGGCCGCGGGTCCGAAGCGCTGCAGGTAGCGGTCGAGGTTCGCCCGCCGCAGCGCACCGGCCGCGCGCGAGCCCGGATCGGAACCGCCCGCGACGAACAGCGCCTCGGCATCGGCAGCGGTCGGCACACCGTCGAGGGCGTCCCAGAACGCGGTGAGGTCGAGCGCGGGGTCGAGCACCGGGTCCGACACGAGCAGTTCCGTCAGCGCCCGAGGACCCGCAGGTAGACCTGCTCGAGTCCGGCCGCCGACCGCTCCCAGCTGAGACGTTCGGCGTGCTCCCGCCCGGCGGAGGCCAGGGCAGCGGCGTACTCCGGCTCGGTCAGGATGCGCTGGATCTCCGACGCCCAGACCGCGGGGTCGCGGGACTCGAGGACCACCCCGGTCTCGCCGTCGACCACGGCTTCGCGGAGGCCTCCGGCGGCGGCGGCCACGACGGGCACCCCGGATGCGGAGCCCTCGAGCGCCACCAGGCCGTACGTCTCGGAGTGCGACGGCACGAGCACGGCCGCTGCTCCGCGGAACAGGAACGCCAGGTCGGCACGGGACTGGGGTCCGATGAAGGTGACGCGGTCGGCGATGCCCCGCGACTCGGCGAGCCGACGCAGTTCGGTCACGTGGTCGCCCGCTTCGCTCGAGGCGTCCCCGGCGATGACGAGGGTGGGGCGGGCCTCCTGGTCGATCCCGGCGATGGCCTCGATCGCCAGGTCGAGGCCCTTGAGCGGCTGCACGCGGGCCGCGGCGACCACGTAGGGGGCGGTCGCCCGGCGTGCGCCGACGCTGGCCGGTCGGAACACCGACCCGTCGACCCCCGGCGGCACGATCCAGACGCGCGCGGGGTCGCCGCCGAGTCGGGCGCGGACCGTGTGGGCCTCGGCTTCGCTGACGACGACCACGGCGTCGGACTCGCGCGCGAGGCGTTCTTCGCCGGCCATCCGACCAGCGGACTCCGGGCGCTCACCCTCGGAGAGCGGTGTCGCGCTGTCAGCGGCGATCGAGTGGAACGACTGGACGTGCGGCACGCCGCGGTCACGGGCGACGGGCAGGGCCGCGGCGCCGGAGAACCAGTGGTGCGAGTGCAGGACGTCGAACGGCCCGAGTGCGGCCAGCCCCCGGCGGAACGGTTCGATGAAGGCGTCGTGCTCGCCCTTGGGGACCGGCTCGGCGGGACCGGCCGACAGGAACCGCAGGCACACGCCGGGCACGAGGGCGACGGAGTCCGGCTGCGTCGGCGCCGAGCGGCGGGTGATGATGTCGACCTGGTGACCGCGGTCTGCCAGGGCCTCGGCCTGGTGGCGGACCACGACGTTCATGCCGCCGACCTCACCGGATCCGGGTTCGTCGCCGGGGGAGGTGTGCAACGAGACCAGCCCGATGCGCAACGGTTCGGTCGTGGTGCTCACCGGTCCAGCCTAGCGAGCGGGACGCTGCGTCCGGCGCGCGGGGGCGACGAGGGCCGGCAACCGGCCCTGCGCGTCGAGCGGGTCGGACGGGAGGCCCGGATCGCCACCCAGCACCTGCACCCGTTCGTCACCGTGTCGCTCCCAGAACGACGCCGTCCAGGCGCAAAGGACGCCGTCGAGCAGGTCCTCACGGTGCTTGTGCGTCGGGCCGTGCAGCACGGACGGGTCGCGGAGGTCGCGGGTGAGCTGGTGCGCGTCGAGGTCGAGCGGCGGGTCGAACACCGTGGTGCGCATGCGCCGGACGAGTTCGTCGAACGCCTCCGCCCGGCGCTGCCGTGCGACGGCCGGGGGGACGGACGTGTCGAGCCGCTTGTAGCGGGGCCGTTCGTCGTCGTAGCCGAACTCCTCCACCCCGACCAGCGTCGTGTACGGGTAGCACTCGAACACCGCCGGGACGGTCCGGGCGCGCATGGCGGCGGTGTCGCTGACGTAGGTCACGCCCAGGGCAGTCAGCCGGTCGAGCAGCCGCGCCCCGGCGCTCGCGGCCGAGGCCAGGTTGGTCGGGTTCGCGGCCACCTTCCACCGGCCGTACCGCTGCCCGACCTGGCGTTCGGCCTCGCGGACACCCGTCGGGTTGGTGACGACGAGCGACGCGTCGACTGCGATCAGGGTCCGGGGGCCGAGCCGTTCGGCGATCCAGGCGGTGACCTCGTCGACACCGCGGGCCCAACCGGCGTCCGTCACCCGGCCGTCCCCGTCGAGCGCGGCCAGACCGGTCTCGTTCGGAGCACGTCGTTCGGTGCCGAGGCCCCAGGCCAGGTCCACCCCGAGGTACGCCGTCACCGCTCCATCCTGCCGGGTCCGGTCCCGGTCCGTCCCGTGCTCCCGTCGTCGGAGTAGGTTCCGCTGCATGGCGACACCGGCGACGACGCTCACCGTGCCCGGACCCGACGGCGAGCGGGAGGTCCGGATCTCCAGTCCGTCCCGCGTGCTGTGGCCGGACCTCGGCATCACCAAGCTCGATCTGGCCCGGTACCTGGTGGCCGTGGGGGACGGCTTCGTCCGTGCCAACGGCGACCGACCGATCTCGCTGCAGCGGTTCCCGGACGGCGTCGACGGCGAGCAGTTCTTCTCGAAGAACCCGCCGAAGGGTGCTCCCGAGTACGTGCGGGCGGTGACGGTCACCTACCCGAGTGCCCGGAGCCACCCGCAGCTGGTGATCGACGAACCGGCCGTCGCGGTGTGGGCAGCGCAGATGAACACCGTCGTGTTCCACCCCTGGGCCTCCCGAGCGGAGGACAGCGACCACCCGGACCAGCTCCGCATCGACCTGGACCCGCAGCCGGGCACGGACTTCCACGACGCCGTCCCCGCCGCGCACGAGTTGCGGAAGGTCCTGGCCGAGGTCGGACTGGAGGCGTGGGTGAAGACCAGCGGCAACCGTGGACTGCACGTCTTCGCCCCGATCGAGCCGGCGTACGAATTCCTGGACGTCCGACACGCGGTGATCGCCGCCGCCCGTGAACTCGAACGGCGGATGCCCGAGCAGGTCACGACCGCCTGGTGGAAGGAGGAGCGCGGCTCGCGGATCTTCGTCGACTTCAACCAGGCGAACCGTGACCGGACGATGGCCGGCGCCTACAGCCCGCGCGCGCTGCCGAGCGCGGCGGTGTCGACGCCGCTGGCCTGGGACGAACTCGATGACGCCGACCCGACGGCGTTCACGATCCTGACCGTGCCTACGAGACTCGACACGACCGGGGACCCGTGGGAGTCGATGTCAGCCGAGCCCCGGAGCATCGACCCACTGCTCGAGTGGTGGCGGCGCGACCTGGAGGACGGTCTCGGCGAACTGCCGTTCCCGCCCGACTTCCCGAAGATGCCGGGCGAGCCGCCGCGCGTGCAGCCGTCACGGGCCAAGAAGGCCTGAGCGCGCCCGCTCGTCCGGGAGGACCCTGCTCAGATGAGCGAGGCGGAGTCCTCGCGGCGCAGGTCGTCGTCATCGACGCGGGAGGTCTGCAGCGGCAACCCGACCGTCGCCGTGTGCAGCCGGGTCAGGCGGGACCAGGTCCGGCGGTTGCCCTGCGTGATGCCGTCGAGGACGATCATGCGCCCAGGCCGATCGTGACGAAGGCGAGCGCGGCGGCGGTGACGCCCGCGATCCCGCTGATGATCGCGCTGGTCTGCAGGGCACGCTGGTGACGTGCTTCGCGGACCTCGCTGAGAGGGTTGCGCTGTGCTCGGCGAACGAGGATCTCGTTGCTCATGTCCACTCCGATCCATGATCTCGAGGGGGTGGAGAACCACCGTTTCCCTGATGTCTCGAATGCTTCCACACAATCACTAGTTCGGCTAACTACTGATGACGAGCGAGCGCCAAATGGACAACTCCACCCCCGTTCATGGGGGCGGGCAGTGTCAGCTCAGGACGTCGTCGAGGTCGTACGCCGCCGGCACCTCGAGCTGGTCGAACCCGCACGAGCGTGCCTGCCGATCTGGCCGCCACCGGGCGAACTGCGCCGTGTGCCGGAAGCGGTCACCCTCCATCTGGTCGTACCGGACCTCGAGCACCCGTTCCGGCGCGAGCCGGACGAACGACGTGTCGCGACCCGACGAGAACCGCGACCGTTCGCCGTCACCGGTGACGGGCCTCCCGTCCGCGTCCCGCTCGACGAGCGGTTCGAGTTCGTCCACCAGCTCACGCCGACGCTTGTCGGAGAACGCCGAGACGCCGCCGACCATCCGCAGTTCACCGTCCTCGTCGTACAGCCCGAGCAGCAGCGAGCCGACGCCCGTCCCGCTCTTGTGCACCCGGTAGCCGACCGCGACGACGTCGGCCTCGCGGTGGTGCTTGACCTTGAGCATGGTGCGCTTGTTCGGCTCGTACGGACGCTGCCGCGGCTTCGCCACGACCCCGTCCAGGCCGGCGCCCTCGAACGACGTGAGCCACCGACGGGCCGTCTCGACGTCGAGCGTGGTCCGGGTCACGAAGAGGGGATCGGTCAGGTCGGCGCCGAGGGACTCGAGGGCCGCCCGCCGGTCGTCGAACGGCCGGGAGGTCAGGTCCTCCCCGTCCGCGTGCAGCAGGTCGAACGCCACGAACTGCGCCGGCGTCTCGACCGAGAGCTTCGCGATGCGTGAAGCCGCCGGGTGGATCCGTTGGGACAGCGCTTCCCAGTCGAGCTTCTCGTGCCCGGGCTCCCCGGAACGCACGATCACCTCGCCGTCCAGGACGACGGGGCCCGGGCGGCCGCCGAACTGCGCGCGGAACGCCTCGACCAGTTCGGGGAAGTAGCGGGTGAGCGGCTTCGCCCCGCGGCTGCCGATCTCGACGTCGTCGCCGTCGATCGTCACGATGCCGCGGAAGCCGTCCCACTTCGGCTCGTACCGCAGTCCGCCGGTGACGCTGTCCGGATCCGGGACGGCGGCGACGGCCTTGGCGAGCATGGGCGCGATGGTCTCCATGCCGCCTGTCTACGCGCTCATCGCCGACGACGGCCTGGAGGCACGGTGCGCGGCCGCCCCGCCCGCTCGGCCCGTGCTCACTACGCTGGTCGCGTGTCGAACCCGTCGCCCGTCAGCCCCGTGCAGGCCGCGGCGCTCGCCGCAGGTGAGCTGCCACCCGTCGAGGAGGTCCGCCCCGGCATCTGGACGCTCGCGGTCCCGTTCCGCGGTGGTGTGCCCGACGCCACGCTGGTCTACGTCGTCGCCGGGGACGACGGGGCGCTCGCGGTGATCGACCCGGGCTGGAGCGACGGCGGCGAACTCGACGTCCTGACCGAGGGCCTCCGGACGATCGGACGCGGGGTGGAGGACGTCACCCTGGTCGCGGTCACGCACCTGCACGCCGACCACCTCGGCGCGGCCGCTGCGCTCCGTCGCCGTTCAGGAGCCCCGATCGCGATGCACCCGGCCGAGGTCCGTGCCCTCCAGCACGCCCGTGCCGATGCCGAGCAGAACGAGCGGGACGCCCGGACCTGGGGAGTCCCCGACGACCGGTTGGACGGTGTCCTGGCGGTGTGGGGCTCCGGTCGGCAGCTCGGGCAGGGGACCGTCGAGGCGCCGTTCGCCGACCTGCTGCTCGATGACGGCGACCGACTGCCGATCCCGGGCCGGGACCTCCGTGTGCTGTGGACCCCGGGCCACACCGGTGGCCACGTCTGCTTCGTCGACGAGCGGGACGGCCTGCTGTTCACGGGCGACCACGTCCTGCCCCGGATCAACTCCGGCATCGGCCTGGGTGGGCGGACCGACTCGAACCCGCTGCGGGACTCGCTCGACTCCTTGGCCGCCCTCGAGCCGTACGCCGGGCTCGAGGTCTGCCCGGGCCACGAGTACCGGTTCCACGACGTGGTCGCCCGGGCTCGGGTGCTGGCCGCGCACCGCGACGAGCGGACCCGCCACGTCGCCGACGCGCTGGACACCCTGGACCGCCCGACGGTGTTCGAGGTGGCGTCACGCGTGCCGTTCAGCGGCGGCATCGAGTCCATGTCCGGCTACCTGCTCGCGAGCGCCCTGAGCCAGACGGTGTTCCACGCCGACCTGCTCGGACGCGCCGGAGAACTCCGCCGAGCCTGAGCACACGTCAGCTGCTCGGGAAGTCAGCCGAGCGTCGTCGCCAGGCGTTCCATGACCACCCGTGCATCCGCGAACTCGGCAGCGGCGTGGTCGGCCAACGGTGCGAGTCCGGGCAGCCGGTCGGCGAGGGTCGCACTGACCACGACGGGGTGCACCTTCATGCCGAGCGCCGTGCCGAGGATGATGTCGAGCACCGGCGACGCGTGGTCCCAGTGCTCCGTCGGCGTCCCCGCGTCGTACGTGCCACCGCGGCTGACGACGGTCACGACGGGACGCCCGGCGAGGGGCTGCGGCGTGCCGTCGGGTCCGGGGACGAGCACGCCCGGGATGTGCACGCGGTCGAGCCAGGCCTTGAGGCTGGACGGCACCGTGTAGTTGTACAGCGGTGAACCGATCACGACGACGTCGGCGGCCAGCAGCTCGTCGATGACGTCCTGGCGCAGCTGCTCGGCTGCGTCGGACACGGACTCGTCTGCGGTCCGGTCCGCCGCCGCCCAGTGCAGCGCCGACGTCTCGAGGTGCGGCAGCGGATCCACGTGCAGGTCACGGCGGACGACCGTGTACTCCGGGCCGCGGGCTCGCCATGCATCCGCGAAGGCAGCGGTCAGGGCGCGGGAGCGGGAGTGGGACAGGTCGGCGGACGAATCGATGTGCAGCAGGCTCGGCATGGCCCCAACGCTAGCCGCGCCGCCCGGTCCGGGGCGGGAGCGTCACCGACCTGTGTATGACGGAACGGCCCCGTCGATCCGTGGATGGATCGACGGGGCCGCGGGAGGAGCCTCCCGTCCGGATCAGCGCTGCGCGCGTCGGCGGACGGTGCGCAGGCCCACCAGTGCCGCACCGGCGGCGAGCATGGCGAGCGCCCAGGGCAGGGAGTCGGTCGCGTCGGAGCCGGTGTAGGCCAGGCGGCCATGCGCGTGCGCGTGCGCGGCGGTGCGGGCCGGGACGGTGCCGATCGGCGCGGCTGCCACCGGGGGCGTGACCACCGGGGGAGTCGAGACCGGGGCGGTCGCGGTGGGGACGACCTCGACGGCGAAGCTCGTCGCGAAGTCGCCGGCGGCCGCCGTCAGGTTGTGGACCGAGGCGTGCGGGAAGGTCACGTTCAGGAAGTTGCCGTAGTCACCGAGGTCGGGGTCCTCGCGGACGACGTCGGAGGCGATGTCCGAGGTGACGGCGAGCTCCGGCGAGTTGCCGTCCTCGTCGGTCACCGTGTTGCCGAACCGGTCGACCAGGTCGCCGTTGACGAGGAGCGTGCCGCCCTGCTTGACGGTCGGACGGCCGCCGTCGATGTCGGTCGTCTCGCTCTCCCAGCTGTCGGACGAGAAGTGGTACCTCTCGATCTCGGTCGTGACGTGGCCACGTGCATCGATGATCCAGCTCGTCAGCGTGCCGTCCGTGGGCCCGTCGTCGTCGACGCCGCTCTTCACGTACTGGAGGAACGAAGCGCGGTCGGCCGAGAAGACCTGCACGCCGGCCGCAGCCGCTGCGTCGACGTTCAGCTCGACGTACTGCGTGACGGTCGTACCGCCGCTGGTCGCGGTGACGGCGAACTCGCTGTACATCGCCTCTTCGGTCGTACCGGACAGGACGCCGGTCGCTGCGTCGAACGTGATGCCGTCGGGCAGCTGGTCGTCCGGCGTGCCCTCGGGGTCCTCGCCGTCGTCCTCGGCCTCGTCCGGGTAGGCCCAGGCGAGCGCGAAGGTCGGTGTCGGCGATCCCGTGGCACGGAACGTGTACGAGAACGCGTCGCCGGCGGTGGTGTCGAGCGCGAAACGCTCCCCGTCCGGGTCCAGACCGGCGGTGACCGGCTTGCCGGCGGCGTCGACGAACACCGGGTCCTGGGTGACGGCGGCCGACTTCGCGGAGGCGACCTCGACGGAGTCGTCGCGAAGCGTGTTCGTGACCGTGACGGTCACGACCTTCGTGACGTCGCCCGGCTGGACGACGTAGCTGCCGTCGTCGATGTCGGTGGCGACGCCGCCGACCGACCAGAGGTAGGAGAACGAGGTGGGCTTGGTGAAGCCGGAGGTCGTCGCGACGAGCGTCGAGCCGACCTTGGCGGTGCCGGAGAGCTTGACCGTGGCGGTCGAGACGGCCGTGGTTGCGACCGGAGCCGCAGCGGTGGGCGCGGCAGCCGTCGGCGTGGTGCCGGTGGGCGCACCACCGGCGGTCGGGGCCGGCGTCGCCGTGGGTGCGGGGCGCGTCGGGTCCGTGACCGTCGGAGCGGTCGGAGCGGTGCCGGTGGGCGTGCCGGCGGCGGTCCCCGCGTCGGCCGGGAGGCCCGGAGCCGTCGGCGTGGTCGTGTCGCCACCCGGGACTGCCGGCCCGGTCGCGGTGGTGCCGGCCGGTGCGTCAGCGGCGTAGGCGGTGGTCGCGGTCATGACGCCGAAACCGGTCGTCAGGCCGATCAGAGCAGTTGCGGTGCCGACGGCGCAAGCGCGTCGGACGAAGGCGGTGCTGCGGTGCACGGGTTCCCCCAGGGTCCATGTCCGGTCAGATGCCGGAACGTATGAATCAGCCGAGAATCCCCGACGTGGTCGGATCGTATTGGTAAAGGGTGAACCGATCGGTTCCGGATGCCCGAATGTGACCCGAGTTGGGGGGAGTGTGCGGTTTCCCGCAAGACGCTCGGCGCACACGGAGCTCGGCGCACACCGAGCTCGGCGCATACGGCACTCGGCGCACGCGGACGAGGGGCGCGTCCAGATCGGACACGCCCCTCGTCGTTCGTGGCTCAGGCCCGACGACGCCGTGCGCGCAGGGTGAGCAGCGCCACACCCGACGCGAGCAGGCCGAGGCCCCAGGCGATCGGGCCCGTCGTGTCGGCGCCGGTGAAGGCGAGGCTGCCGGTGGTGCCGGTGCCCGCTGCGCCGGCGGACGGGACGACCGTGACGGGGAACGCGGTCGAGACGCCCTGGGTCGTCACGGTCAACGTGTGCGTCGACGCGTGCGGGAACGTGATCTCTGCGTTCCACCCGGTCCGCTCGACCACGTCGGACGCGACGTCGCTCGTCACACCGATGGGCGTGCGCCCGTCCCAGTCGCCGTCCAGGGGAACGGTGATGTTGCCGAAGGCGTCGACGGGCGCCGCCGCGATCCGCAGCGTCGAGCCCTGTGCCGCGGTGGGGCGACCGCCGGCCTGCTGCGCGATGTCGTGCTGCGGTCCGTTCGGGAACCAGGAGGTCTCCACCGAGCCGTCGGGCTGGATCGTCCAGGTGCGCTGCTCCCGCAGGTCCCCGGGGCGGGTCACCGTCACGAGGGCACCGACCGCCGGAGCGGGGGCCGTGCGGAGGTCGACGTACTGCGTGGCGGTCTGTCCGCCGGAGGTCGCGACGACGGCGAACGTGTAGTGGGCCGCCTGGGTGTCCGTGCCGCTGAGCACCCCGGTGGTCGGGTCCAGCGTGATGCCCGCCGGGAACGAGGCGCCGATGTCCGAGGCCGGGAACGGCTGCCCGTCCGGCCGCACGATCGAGTAGCGCACCGGCTCGTCCACGGGCCCTCCGGAAGCCTGGAACGTGTGCGAGAACGCCGTGCCGGCCTGCGCGAGGAGCTGGACGGCGTGGTCCTCGGTCGTGCCGCCGGTGAAGGACAGCCCGCCGTCGTCCTCCGCCGGGGCGACGGACAGCAGGATCCGCTCCGACAGCCCACCGCCCGGGTGGTACGGCGTCGTGACGTGGACCCAGATCTGGTCGCGGAGCGGCGTCGAGGATTCGAGGGTCCCGGAGAGCACCCCGTCCTCCGAGAGGGTCACGCCCGCGGGCAGCACGCTCGGGTCCGCGGTGCCGCTGATCGAGCCGTTCACGAAGAAGGAGAGGTCAGGGTTGTCAGCGGGAGCGAGGTCGACGGAGAAGGGCTCACCGCTGGTCACCGGGACGACGCGCTGGCCGTAGATGAACTGCCGGTCGGAGTCCTCGACGACGACCGTGCTGCTCGGTGCACTGGTGACCGACGTCGGCGTCATGCCGGGAGCCGTGCCGGTGACGGTGACCGTGAAGATGCCGTCGGCCTGCTCCGGGTCCACGACGTAGGTCCGCTGGGTGCCCTGGTCGCGGTTCGCGAGGACCGGGTGGTGGAAGTCCCACCGGTACGTGAAGGTCGTGCCCGCCGGCCAGCCGGCCGTGTCCGCGGAGATGGTCTGCCAGGCGCGGGTCGTGCCGACGATCGCGACCGTGCCGGCGGGGGTCGCCGTCGGGGCGTCCGCGCTCGGCGTGGGCGTTGCCGCAGCGGGGGCGGCGGTGGCCGGGACGGCAGCCTCCGGGAGCGTCGGCGCTGCGGGCGTGGCCGTCGGGGCCGGCGGGGTGGTTGCGGCCGGGGTGCCCGCAGCAGCGCTTGCCGTGTCCGCAGCCGAGTCGGCGGTCGGGCCGTCGGCCGGTGCGTCGACGCTGGTGGACGTCCCGACGGCAGCGTTCGGTGCGAGCTCGTCGGCCGAGGCGCTGACCGCCCCGATGCCGAACGCTGAGGACGCCGCGACGATGGCGACGGCGGAGCCGATGGCCGCGATCCGGTGGATCGGCGGCAGGCAGGTCTTGTGCATTGGGTTCCCCCCTGGGATGACGTGTGGCCGGGCTGCCCGATGGCGTGCCCGTAGCCAGATCGTAGGGTCCGCAGAGGCCGCGGAACCGGTCGACACGGTCACGAAACCGTCACGGAAAACGTGCCGAGAAACCCGTCATGATCGGGGATTTCCCGACATGGTTCCCTCAGGATCGCGCCGCTCGGTCGGATGGGGCTGGCTCCGGTGTTCCGACGGGTGCCCCGGGGCGCACTGGAGGGGCGTGCCCGGCTCGGACACGCCCCTCCAGCTGCTCGTTCAGGCTCGACGTCGACGCACCCGTGCCACGAGGAGCGCCGCTCCGGCCGCCAGCAGACCGAGGGCCCAGGCGATCGGCCCGGTCTCGTCGGCACCCGTGAAGGCGAGGTGGCCGGACGGCGCCGAGCCACTGCTGGGGCTGCCCGTTCCGGACGCGGTGCCACCGGCGGCCGCGGGGGTCATCGGGGTGGCAGTCGTTGCCGTCGCCGCCACGCGGACCGTGAAGCTGATCGTCCGGCCGTCGGGGGCGGTCCCCGTGAGCGTCCGGACGCCGGGCGAGGAGAACGTGACCGCCGTGCCCGGGTCGTACTTGCCGAGCGTGTCACCGGCGACCGAGGAAGCCCAGTCGTCGTCGATGACCGGGATCGGCTGGCGGTTGCCGTAGCGGTCGACCAGGCCGGTGTTCACGGTGATGGTCGAGCCCACCGTCGACGTGATGGGCGTGGACGTCGGCGCCTGGTCGTCCGAGAGCGCGTCGAGGTACTCCGTCGTCCCGTCGGCCGACACCGTCCAGGAGCGGGAGTGCGGCGGGTCGTAGTCCGTCACGAAGGCTCGTAGTTGCGTGTCCGCCGCCAGGCCCACCGTCAGCTGCACGTGCTGCCCGGGCGCTCCCGCGGGTTCCTCAGAGGTCCGGGCCAGGACCCAGAAGTCGATGACCTGGGCCGTCGTGGTGGACCCGGAGAGCACGCCGTCGCTGGACAGTGTCAGTGCCGCGGGGAGGGCTGCGGCGTCGATCGGACCGTCGGCCGACGAGCTCACGCCGTACCGGAGGCTTCCCTGGCCGCCGGTCAGTGCCTGGATCGGCACCGAGATCGTCTCGCCGGCATGAGCCGTGAGCTCGCGGACACCTGCGCCGGTGAACGTCGTCTCGTCGTTGGGGTCCGCGTGGACCGGGGCGCTGGTGACGGTCGTCGGGTCCTCGCCCGGTGCGGTGCCGGTGACCGCGACGGTCAGGTCGCTCGTCGCGTCCGGGTGGCCGAGCACGTAGGTGTCGCTCGTGGCGCCGGCGATGACGCGCGTCCCGACGACCGGCCCCGACAGGGTCCACTGGTAGGTGAAGGTCGTGCCGGCAGGCCAGCCGTCGGTCACGGCGCGGAGCGTGTGCCAGGTCGTGGCCGTCCCGGTGATCGCGACGGTGCCGGCCGCGGTCGCGGACGGGGCGGCGGCTGCGGTCGGCGTCACGGCCACCGGCGTGACGGCCACCGGCGTGACGGTCGTGGTCGTCGCTGGTGCGCGAGGGACGGTCGGTGCAGCCGGTGCAGCCGGTGCAGCCGGTGTCGTTGTCGGTGCGGGCGTGGCTGCCGGAGCGGGTACACCGTGATCGCGGCTGGTCTCTCCCGGCCCAGCGTCGGCACCCGGGGCCGAGCCGACCGCCGGATCGGTCGGACCGGTCGCTGGCGCGCCGACCCCGGTGGTCGCGCCGACCCCGGCGGACGCGTCGGCGCCCGTGGACGTCGCGACACTCGTGTCCGGCACCGACTCGTCAGCGGAGGCGCTGCTGACGCTGACGCCGATGCCGAACGCTGAGGACGCCGCGACGATGGCGACGGCGGAGCCGATGGCCGCGATCCGGTGGATCGGCGGCAGGCAGGTCTTGTGCATTGGGTTCCCCCCTGGGATGACGTGCGAGCGGGCCGCCCAGTGGCTGGCCCGTGGCCAGAGCGTACGGCGCAGAAGTGTCGCGGAACCGTCCGGGATGGTCACGAAACCGTCACGGAAAAAGTGCTCGGAAACCCGTCATGATCGGGGATTTCCCGACATGGTGCGCTCAGGATCGGGGAGCGCCGGCCGCCCGTTCGAGCGCTGTCCGGAACGCCGACACCGCCGGGGACTCGGCGCTCGCGATGCGCTGCGCCGTGAAGAGCGTCCGGCGTCCCGGTTCCGGCAGCTCGAGCAGTCGGCAGCTCGTCGACCGGCCGGCCCAGACCAGGTCCGGCATCAGGGCCACCGCGTTGCCGGACTCGATGAGCCGGATCTGCGCCTGCAGGTCGGCGGTCTCGTACCGGACGTCGGGCTCGAAGCCGGCACGTCGGCAGGTCTGTTCGGCGAAGTGCCGGGAGGCTGCACCACGTGGTTCCATCACCCACGGCAGCGTCGCGGCCTCCTCGAGCGAGGCCACCGGCCAGAGCGCCGTCGCCACCGGCGGCAGCGCCAACCGCACCGGGTCCGTCGTCAGGTCGCGCCGGTCGAGGCCGGGGAACCGCGGTGCCGCGTGCGCCGGGTACTGCTCGGCGATCACCATGTCGAAGTCCCGGGCCCAGGTCTCGTTGAGCGCCGTCTCCGGTTCGCGCTGCACCATCTCGACCCGGACGTCGGGGTGCTCGAGCGCCATCGTGCGGAGCGCGGACGGCATCAGCGCGAGCGCGGCCGACTGGAACACCGCGACCCGGATGCGCCCCTGCACGCTCGTCAACGTCGACTCGACCGAGGCCTGCGCACGCTCCAGGGTGTCGAGCACCTCGCCCGCTGCCGCGACCAGCACCTCGGCCTGCGGCGTGAGTTGCAGGCGTCTCCCGGCACGGCGGAGCAGCTGGACGCCGGCCTCGCGCTCGAGCACGGCGAGCTGCTGCGACACCGCCGACGGGGTGAAGTTCATCGCCTCGGCGACGGCTGCGACCGTGCCCCGGATCGACAGCTCACGGAGGAGCACCAGGCGGCGGACGTCGAGCATGTCGAAAGCGTAGCTGAGCTGAACGGAATGCATCAGGAACGGTTGCTTCCGCTACCGAAAGAGCGCCCGTCACACTGTCCCCATGACCGACGTCCAGCCGCGCTCCGACGCTGCCGCCCCGACCGTCCACGACGACCTCGCCGACGCGTCCGTCGCGCTCGTCCGACAGTGGCTCGCCGAGGCCGAGACGTACCCCGTCGACGGCTCCGCGAAGCAGCTCGCCGGCGTCCTCGCCGACCCGAAGGGCCTCGCCTTCGCCGTCGGGTTCGTGGACGGCGTCGTCCGCCCCGAGGACCTCGCCGTCGCGGCCCGCAAGCTCCGCGCCATCGCGCCGGACGCACCCGGGTTCCTGCCCGCCGCGCTCCGCGGACTGGTGCGCCTCGGTGGCGGACTGGCACCGAGCCTCCCGACCGTCGTCGTGCCGATCGCCCGACGGGTGCTGCGGAACATGGTCGGCCACCTCATCGTCGACGCGACCGACGCGAAGCTCGGCCCCGCGATCGCGGGGATCAAGCAGGACGGCGTCCGCCTCAACGTGAACCTGCTCGGCGAAGCCGTGCTCGGCGAACGCGAAGCCGCCAGGCGTCTCGCCGGCACCCACGCGCTCCTCAGCCGTGACGACGTCGACTACGTCTCGATCAAGGTCTCCTCGACGGTCCACCCGCACTCGCCGTGGGCGTTCGACCACGCCGTCGACGACATCGTCGAGCAGCTCCGCCCGCTGTTCGAGCGGGCCGCAGCGGCATCGCCGAAGAAGTTCATCAACCTCGACATGGAGGAGTACAAGGACCTCGACCTCACCATCGCGGTCTTCACGAAGCTCCTCGACGAGCCGCAGTTCGCCGACCTCGAAGCGGGGATCGTGCTGCAGGCCTACCTGCCCGACGCGCTCGCCGCGATGGAGCACCTGCAGGAGTGGTCGGCCGCCCGCCGGGCACGCGGCGGTGCCGACATCAAGGTCCGGCTCGTCAAGGGCGCGAACCTGCCGATGGAGCAGGTCGAGGCGTCCGTGCACGGCTGGCCGCTCGCCACCTGGCACACCAAGCAGGACTCGGACACGAACTACAAGCGCGTCCTCGACTGGGCGCTGACGCCGGAGCGGATCGCGAACGTCCGGGTCGGCGTCGCCGGGCACAACCTGTTCGACGTCGCGCACGCCTGGCTCCTGGCCGGCGAGCGTGGCGTTCGCGACGGCATCGAGTTCGAGATGCTGCTCGGCATGGCCCAGGGGCAGGCCGCCGCGGTGAAGAAGACCGTCGGCTCGCTCCTGCTCTACACGCCGGTCGTGCACCCGGGGGAGTTCGACGTCGCGATCGCCTACCTGATCCGCCGGCTCGAAGAGGGCGCGTCGCAGGACAACTTCATGTCCGCGGTGTTCTCGCTCGCGTCCTCCCCGACGCTCTTCGCCCGCGAGGAAGCCCGCTTCCGCGACTCGCTGGCACCGCTCGCCCTGCCCGGCGGACTCGACGCCCCGGCACCGCACCGCGTCGCCGACCGGTACGCCGCCGTCGACCGCCCGGCGCCCGGCCACTTCGAGAACACGCCCGACAGTGACCCGTCCGTCGGATCGGTCCGCGAGTGGGGCGCCGGCATCACCGCCCGCATCGCCTCGTCGACGCTCGGGGTCTCGGCCGTCCGGGAGGCCCGGATCACCTCCGCCACGACCCTCGAGTCCGCCCTGCGGCGCGTCCGTGCCGCCGGCACCACCTGGGGCACCTGGTCCGGCGCAGCCCGCGGTGCCGTCCTGCACGCCGTCGGTGACGCCCTGGAGGCGAACCGCGCCGCCCTCATCGAGGTGATGGCGTCGGAGACCGGCAAGACCATCGACCAGGCCGACCCGGAGGTGTCCGAGGCGATCGACTTCGCGCACTTCTACGGCGAACTCGCGGCGTCCCTCGACTCCGTCGACGGCGCGTCGTTCACCCCGTCTGCGCTGACGCTCGTCACCCCGCCGTGGAACTTCCCCGTGGCGATCCCGGCCGGGTCGACGCTGGCTGCGCTGGCAGCCGGGTCTGCGGTCGTCCTGAAGCCGGCACCGCCGGCCGCCCGCAGCGGTGCCGTGCTGGCGTCGGTGATCGAGACCGCCCTCGACGCGCACGGCGCCCCCGCCGACGTGCTGGCGTTCCTCGACGTCGAAGAGTCCTCGCTCGGGAAGGACCTCATCGCGTCGCCGCTCGTCGACCGGGTGATCCTGACGGGTGCGTACGAGACCGCCGAGCTGTTCCGGTCGTTCCGTCAGGACCTGCCGCTGCTCGCCGAGACCTCGGGGAAGAACGCCGTCATCGTCACGCCCTCGGCGGACCTCGACCTGGCCGTCAAGGACGTCGTCGCCTCGGCCTTCGGACACGCGGGTCAGAAGTGCTCGGCCGCGTCGCTCGTCGTCATGGTCGGGTCGGTCGCCAAGTCCAAGCGCTTCCGCAACCAGCTGCTCGACGCGGTGTCGTCGCTGACCGTCGGGTACCCGAGCGACCCGACGACGCAGATGGGGCCGATCATCGAACCCGCGTCCGGCAAGCTGCTCGACGGTCTCACGACGCTCGGCGCGGGGGAGTCGTGGGCGGTCGAGCCGAAGCAGCTCGATGACTCTGGCAAGCTCTGGAGCCCGGGTGTCCGCCAGGGCGTCCGGCGGGGCTCGGACTACCACCGCACCGAGTACTTCGGCCCGATCCTCGGGGTCATGACCGCCGAGACCCTCGACGAGGCGATCGACATCGTCAACGAGGTCGACTACGGCCTGACCTCCGGCCTGCACTCGCTCGACCCGGGCGAGATCGGCACGTGGCTCCGTCGCATCCAGGCGGGCAACCTCTACGTCAACCGGAGCATCACCGGCGCCATCGTCCGCCGCCAGCCGTTCGGCGGGTGGAAGAAGTCGGCGGTCGGCGCGGGCACGAAGGCCGGCGGCGTCAACTACCTCGTTGGCCTCGGCTCCTGGTCGTCGTCAGTCGCCACCACCGGGTCCACGCCGTCGTCGCCCGTGTCGGCGTTCGTCCGCGCGACCAGGGTCGACTCGGAGTCCCTCGGCCGCGCGGTCACGTCGGACGAGTCCGCCTGGACCTCGGAGTTCGGTGTCGCCGCGGACGTCTCGGCGCTGACCGCCGAGCGGAACGTCTTCCGCTACCTGCCGTACCCGGGGGTGCAGGTGCGCCTTGCTTCTCCTGCAGAGGGCTCCGACGCCGATGTCGACGGCCTCGTGCGGGTCGTGGCCGCGGCACTGCGGGCCGGTACCGGGGTCGACGTCTCGGTCGCCGACGACCTGCCCGCGTCGGTCGCCTCGGCGCTCCGCGGACTGTCGATCGTCGGCACGCTCCGGCAGGGGGAGTCCGACGACACCTTCGCCGCCCGCATCGCCGCTGGTCCCTCCACCCGGGTGCGCCTCGTCGGCGGGGACGCTGCTGCCCTGGCGGTCGGGACGAACGGACGACCGGACATCGCGGTGTACGCCGAGCCGGTCACCGAGGCCGGTCGGATCGAGATGCTGCCGTTCCTCCGCGAGCAGGCGGTGTCCATCACGGCGCATCGGTTCGGCACGCCGAACCACCTGTCCGACGACCTCATCTGACGACTGCTGTCGCTGACGGCAGCGCGGGTAGCCGATCGACGCCGGCCTTGGAGCGCTCCGGGGTCGGTGTCGCTACAAGGGGTGCATGTGTGAGTCAGCGCAGTGCCCGGTGTGCGGGAAGTCCACCTGGACCGGGTGTGGCGAGCACGTACGTGAGGTCCTCCGGGGCGTCCGCCGTCGTGACCGCTGCACCGGACACGGCTTGCCGCGGTACCTCTTCGAGGAGAACGGCTTCCGGTAGCGGGCAGCCGGCTGTCCGGTCGCTTCGTCCGATCACCGGGTGGGACGCAGGATGTACTCGAACGTCGTGCGTGCCCGCTCGGGGTCCGGCGTCTCGCCGGAGATCAGGTCCGCGTACGTGAACGACTCCGAGACACGCACGAGCAGCCGTCCGAGTTCCTCGGGGGAGAGCGGTGCCGGGTCGAACGCGCCGGCGTGCTGCTCGGTGGCGATCAGGGAGGCGACGACGGCCACGAACCGCCGCTGGACGTCACTGTCCGTCGTCGTGAGCAGTCGCAGTGCACGAGCGGGCTCCCGGGTCAGGAACGCCCGGAAGTACGGCGCCCGGATCAGGTCCGCGGTGAACCGGCCGAGGACGTCGACGATCCGTGCTGCTCCCGACCCGGCTGCGGCACGACCGGCGGCGTCGAGCGTCGGGACGGCGAGCGACCAGAGGATCTCGGAGAGCAGCTGGTCGCGGTTCCCGACCCAGCGGAACAGCGAGGTGCGGTCGACCCCGAGCGACGACGCGAGCGCCCCCATGTCGATGCGCGCGCCGTCGATGAAGCTGTGGCGCGCGGCACGGAACGCGCGCTGGGAGTCGGGGTGGGCCTCCAGTCGGGCGGCGAGGGCACTCGGGACGAGGGCCGAGCCGAGCGCCCCGAGTGCTTGCCTGCTCACGGTTCTCCCCGAGTCGTCGTACCCGTCTTGCAACGTTTTCGAGAATGATGCATCGTTGGGGTCATGTCAACGACGGCTGCGCAGACGCCCCTGCTGGAATCCGACTTCTACCGGTTCCAGGAGCAGTTGACCGACCAGGAACGCGCCTCCCTCGGGAAGCTCCGCGAGTACCTCGAGCGCGACGTCGCACCCATCGCCGACGACTACTGGGCCCGCGCCGAGTTCCCGAACCAGGTCATCGCACCGCTCGCCGAACTCGGCATGTACGGCCCCGGCGTCCCGCTGGTCCGCCAGTTCGAGAACTCCGCCGTGTACCGCGGCTGGGCCGCACTCGAACTCGGCCGCGTCGACGCCGGCATCGCGACCTTCATCGGGGTGCAGTCCGGCCTGGCCATGAACTCCATCGCGGTTGCGGGCAGTGACGAGCAGCAGCGCGAATGGCTGCCCCGGATGGCGTCGGGCGAGATCGTCGGTGCCTTCGGCCTGACGGAGCCACTCTCCGGCAGCGACTCCGCCCGCGGCCTGCGGACCACGGCTCGTCGCGAGGGCGACACCTGGGTGCTCAACGGCGCGAAGCGGTGGATCGGCAACGCCACGTTCGCCGACGTCGTCGTGATCTGGGCGAAGGACGTCGCCGACGGTCAGGTGAAGGGCTTCCTCGTGACCTCGGACACCCCGGGGTTCACCGCGACGAAGATCGAGGACAAGATCGCCCTCCGCTCGGTGCAGAACGCCGACATCACACTCGAGGACGTCCGCGTTCCCGAAGCCCGCCGGCTGCAGCACGCCGACTCGTTCCGGTCCACCGCTGCGGTGCTCCGCCTGACCCGCACCGAGGTGGCATGGCAGGCCGTCGGCATCTCCGTCGGTGCCTACGAGGCGGCGCTGCGCTACGCCCGCGAGCGTGTGCAGTTCGGCAAGCCGATCGCCTCGCACCAGCTCATCCAGGACCTGCTCGTGAAGTCCCTCGCCAACATCACCGCGTCGATCGCCCTCTGCGCGCAGGCGTCGGCCCTGCAGGACCAGGGCCTGGGCGGCGACGAACACTCGGCGATGGCGAAGGCGTTCGCGACCGCTCGGATGCGCGAGACGGTCGGTTGGTGCCGTGAAGTGCAGGGCGGCAACGGCATCGTCCTCGAGAAGGGCGTCGCCCGGTTCTTCGCCGACGCCGAAGCGATCTACTCGTACGAGGGCACGCGGGAGGTCAACACGCTCATCGTCGGTCGTGCCGTGACGGGCCAGGCCGCGTTCGTCTGACCCGTCACCGCCTCACGCCCAGAACGACGCGACCCGCTCCGCCACCTGCTCCGCCTGGGCCCGCCCGGCCTCCGCGGAGGGTCGCTGCGTCGACAGCGCCAACGAGTTGGTCCCGAAGGCCCGCTGCGACGCCTCGTCGGCGACCAGGACCTCCACCTGCGACCCGGCGTCGCGGAGGGCTGCGACGGACCGGTCGAGCCACGGTCCGAGCGGCGACGGCCCCTCCGGGCTGCACGCGATCACCAGGACCCGCTCGTACCCGGCGGCCACGTCGGCGTTCGTCGCCGACCGCACCCCACCGTCGACGTACGGGTGCCCGTCGATGCGCACGGGTGACCAGACGATCGGCACCGAGCAGCTCGCGGCGACGGCACGCTCCAGCGGCACGCCGTCCTCGGCGCGGAACACCCGGAAGGACCCGTCCACCGCGTCGACCGTGGTCACCGCGTAGGGCTTCTCCGGCCACTCGGCACCGGGCAGCGTCTGCCGGAAGGTGGCCACGCGCTCGTCGTCGCTCTGGCCGGTGGTGACCTCCTGCGCCGCAGCACCGACCCGCGCACGGGCGTCCTGCTCGGATGTGGCGCCCTGCATCGCGGCGGCGAACCGCTGCTCGACGGCGGTCACGTCCACGGCCGCCGGCTCCTCGTACGTCGTCGGCAGGGGGCTCGACTGCTGCTCGTAGGCCGTCTGCACCGCGCCGGCGCGGAGGAACGTCCCCACGACACTCCCCGCACTCGTCCCGACCACCAGGTCCGCGGCGCCGAGATCGACCCCGGCGTCCTCCAGCGCGGACAGGACGCCGAGCTCCCAGGCGATGCCGGCGACCCCACCGCCTCCGAGGACGATGGCGCGTGTTCCGGGCGTGGGCGTGGGCTGTGCAACATCGGTCATGCGTCCTGCATACCAAGTCCGGCGATGAACGCGCACCACGTCCGCTCGGCGGACCCGACCACGACCCGGACGGGAGGCACGGATCGCCCCCGCCCCGCGCCTCCCGTCCGTCGGTGGTCGGCCCTACCGTGCTCGTGCGGGACAGGGGAACGGACGGCGCGGGCGCGCCGGTGACGTGGTGCTGCCGATCGTGGCGGCGGCGTTGCCGACGGCGGTGTTCCAGGTGCCCAACCTCGTCGGCGTCCCGGTCGAGCGGGTGTGGCTCGTCGTGTCGGCGCTGGCGGTGTTCGTCGCCGTCGTCGTCTGGCAGGTGCTCCGGGCGCGTCGCGGCGCGCGTGCACGGGCCTCGGCGGAGGACACGGGTGCTGCGGCGCTCGCAGCGTACGAGGTGGCGGTGCAGTACGGGTTCGGGCAAATCGCGACCCGGTTGACCCGGTTCGCGACGCACGACCCGGTGACCCGGCGCATCGAACTCGGCGGGTTCGCCGACCGGGCCGCGGCCGCATTGGCGTTCTACCTGCTGCCGCACGTGCCCGACGTCCGGGCGAACGTGTACCTGCTGTCGACGGCGCTCGACGCCCTCGAACCGATCGGGCACGGCGGAGCGGGCGACACCGCGGGTACCTTCCGCGCCGGCACCCCCTACGGCGACCGGAACCTGGAGTGGGTGCTGCAGGGTGGTCCGCCGCGGGTCGTCCCGGACCGGGAGTCCGACGTCGACGCCGAGGACGACGACCCCGAGTTCGCACCCCGCTGGCGGTCCTACGTGGCGGTCGTCGTCCGGTCCGAGGACTACTCGTTCGGCATGCTCACGGTCGACAGCCCCGCGCCGGGTGCGTTCACCGACCTCGACGTGCGGAACGTCGCCGTGATCGCGGAGTACGTGGCGACGGCCTGTGTCCTGGCCTTCCCGCCGGTGCCCGAGGCGGGAGCCGAGCCGCTGTCGGGCCCTCGACGTACCCTGACGCCATGACGACGTTCAGTCCGTCCGGCGCGGCCCGGTTCGGCCGCGCGCGGGTGGCGCCCCCGCAGTCGGCCGGCAGCGACGACCAGGACTACGACGACCCGCGCGTCGTCGCGGCGAACCTGCAGCGGGCGACGGCCGCGGCGCGTGCGCGACTGGCGCGGGCGACCAGCGGGCGCTGGCGGGACTGACCTCGCCCGCACCGGGCGCGAACCGGATGGGCACAACCCAAACCGGTCCGAACCACGCACGTCCGTGGTTCGAACCGGTCTCCGTCGTGCGGCGCCGAAGCGCACCAGGTGCCGAGGTGCGACCGCGCAGTGGCAGCGCGGCGCCGCGCTACTCCGCCTGCACGTCGACCAGCACCTTGCCCACCGTGTCGCCCTGCACCGCGTCGTGCGCCGCCGCAGTCTCCTCGAGCGGGAAGCGCACGAGCGGCAGCCCCACGTCCTCACCCACCGGCAGGACCCCGTCGCGGAGTGCCGCGGTGACGTCCTCGGCCCCGGCAGCCAGGGCAGCCTCGCCGATCGTGTAGACCAGCAGGAACTGGTAGCGGGCGTTGATGCCCATGTTCGGCCGGACCTGGATCGACGCTGCGTCGCCGCCGTTGTCGGCGTACATCGCGACGAGCCCGTGGTTCGCCAGGACGGCCGCGTCGAGTTCGGCGTTCGCCGGGATGGCCACCTCGACGACGATGTCGACGCCGTCCGGGGCGATCGAACGGATGCGGTCGGCGGCCCCGTCCTCCCGGTAGTTCACGGTGTGGTGCGCGCCGGCCGCCGTGGCGAGGCCGGCCTTGGCGTCGGAGCTGACCGTGGCGATGACGGTCGCCCCGGCCCACCGTGCGAGCTGGATGGCGGCGTGGCCGACGGCTCCCGCACCCCCGGCGACGAGCACGGTCCGGCCGGAGAGCGCGCCTGGTGACAGTCGGGAGGGGCCGTCCTCGTGCAGGGTGAGCGCTCGGTGTGCCGTCATCGCCGGGATGCCGAGTGAGGCGCCGACGTCGAACGAGACGCCGTCGGGCAGCGGTGCGACGCGTGTGGCGGGCAGCACCGTGTACTCCTGTGCCGTCCCGGTGGGACGGGAGGCGGCGGCCAGGAACACCCAGACGCGGTCGCCGACGGAGACTCCTTCGACGCCGGTTCCGACCGCGTCGACGATGCCCGCGCCGTCCTGGTTCGGGGTGATCTCGGGGAACGGCAGGCCGTCGCCGTAGGTGCCGCCCTGCCGCGCCTTCCAGTCGGTGGGGTTCACCCCGGAGACGACCACGCGGACGCGGACCTCACCGTCGCCGGGCTCGGGGACCGGTCGGTCGGCGAGGGAGAGGACGGAGGACGTGCCGGGCTGGGAGTAGACGATCGATCGCATGCCTCCACGCAACCACCGGCGGGCCGACGCGATTCCAGGAGCGAGGTGGTCAGGCCCGCGCGTCGTACCCCGAGCGCGCTTCGGTGACGCCGTCCATGTGGTCGATCGCCCACTGTTCGAGCGGCACGAGCACCGTGCGGAGGGAACGCCCGGTGTCGGTCAGTTCGTACTCCACGTGCGGCGGGATCTCGGGGAACACCGTCCGGGTCACCAGGCCGTCCCGTTCGAGGGCGCGGAGGGTCTGCGTGAGCATCTTCTGCGAGACGCCCTGCACCCGGGTGGCGATGGCGGAGTACCGACGCGGGCCGTCGGCCAGGGCGCCGATCGTCAGGACGCTCCACCGGTCCCCGATCCGGTCCAGCAGCTGTCGAGAGGGGCAGTCCGCCGCGTAGGGGCTGTACTCGAGCGCACTCATGGTGACCTTCCGTGGGGCACGGTGCACGACGCGCCCGGGCAGGGCACGCACCGCGAGGTGCCTACTTACTGAAAGAGAGTAACACCCGTACAGTGAGTGGCACGGCGCGTCACCGCGTCGGCACCATCACCACGAAGGAGCTCGTATGTCCACCATCGTCGTCTTCGGAGGCACCGGCTACGCCGGCTCCGCCATCGTCCGCGAAGCCCTCTCCCGCGGCCACGAGGTCGTCGCCGTCGCGCGCGACACCTCCAAGCTCGATGCCGCCGAGCACCTCACCCTCGCCCAGGGTGACGCGTTCGACGCCGCCTTCGTGTCCGACGTGACGAAGGGCGCGGACGTCCTCATCGTCTCCCTGCACGCGGTCCAGTCCGACGGCAGCGAGCTCAAGGACGAGTTCCAGCACTTCGTCGACGCCGCAGAGGCCGCTGGCGCACGACTCGGCATCGTCGGCGGTGCTGGCTCGATGCTCGTCGCCGAGGGCGGCCCGGCCCTGTACGACACCCCGGACTTCCCGGACGCGTTCACGGGCGAGGCGAAGAGCCACGGCCAGATCCTCGAGGCCCTGCGCGCCGGCGACACCTCGGTCGACTGGTTCTACGTCAGCCCCGCCGCGGCCTTCGGCGGCCACAACCCCGGCGAGCGTCGGGGCGCGTACCGCACGTCGGACGACGTGCTCCTCACCGACGCCGAGGGCAACTCGGACATCTCCGGCGCCGACTACGCGATCGCGGTCGTCGACGAGATCGAGCAGCCGAAGCACCACCAGGCGCGGTTCGGCGTCGCCTACTGAGCCGACCGGCTCTGGCGGCCCCGCGGGCTCTGCGGAACACCGGTGTTCGTCGGTCACGCCGCGCGGAAGCGCGATGCGACGGACGAACACCGGTGTTCGGCGTTGACGACCCGACGGACGGGAGGCGCGTCACCGGTTCCCGACGATGGCCGGCAGCGGCAGGTGGTGGCGCATCCGCACCTCGAGGTGCAGCCCGCCACGCCGCGCCAGGACGAGTGCGATGACGGCCGCCGCCGCGGCCGGCACGCCGCCGGCGACCATCATCCCGACGTGTGCGCCGAAGTGGTCGACGACCTGGCCCATCAGCGGGCCGCCGATCGCCTGGCCGCCGAGCAGCACGAGGACGTAGAGCGACATCACGCGCCCGCGGATCGCGACGTTCGAGGACAGCTGGACCAGCGAGTTCGACGCCGTCTGGAAGAGCAGCTGCGACAGGCCGACGACGACGAGCAGCACGGTGAACGGTGCGATGGTCGGCGTCGACCCGGCGACGACGAGCAGCACCCCGGTCCAGAACACCCCGCCGACGATCGTGCGGAGCCGCACCACGGCGCGCCGGGTGGAGAGGACGGCGCCGGTCAGCGCACCGACCGCGACGGCGGAGTTGAACAGGCCGTAGCCGCCGGCGCCGACGTCGTAGACCTTCGACGCGAAGGCGGAGAGCAGCACCGGCATCGTCAACGCGAACACCGAGAAGAAGGCCACCAGGATCACCGGCACGATGATCGTCGGCTTCGCGGCGGCGTAGCGGAGCCCCTCGACGAGCTGCCCCTTCGACCGCGGAGCCGACGGGGTGCGGTGCAGTTCGGACACGCGGAGGAACCCGAGCGTCACGACCACCGCGACGCATGCCACCGCGTTGATGCCGAACGACCACCCGGCTCCCACGGCGACGAGCAGGATCCCGGACAGCGCCGGGCCGATCATGCCGCCGAGCTGGAACACCGACGAGTTGACGCTGATGGCGTTCCGCAGGTGCTGGTGTCCGACGATCTCGGTGACGAACACCTGGCGCGCCGGGTTGTCGATGACCGTGACCATGCCGACCAGGAACGCGATCACCCAGATGTGCCACGCCTGCACCACCCCGGCCAGGGTCAGGACCGCGAGCAGCAGGGACAGCACCGCGAACGCGCCCTGCGTGATCATCATCAGCGCGCGCTTCGAGTAGCGGTCGACGAACACCCCGCCGAGGAGCCCGAACAGCAGCATCGGCGCGAACTGGCACGCGACCGTGATGCCCACCTGCGCGACCGACCCGGTGAGCTGCAGCACGAGCCAGTCCTGGGCGATGCGCTGCATCCACCCGGCGGTCATCGCGACGAGGTTCGTGGCGGTGAACAGCCGGAAGTTCGGAACGGACAGGGCGATGAAGGACCGGCGCCACGGTGGGCGGACGGTGCTGATCGGGAGCGGCTCGGTGGGTGGGTGGATGGTCGTCGATGACGATCGCACGGTGCGGGGGACTCCGGCTGTCGAGGGTGGGAACGGTACCCAGACGAAACTAATCGATGGCGTTCCATTCGATCCTCCTATGATCGGCATCACTCCATTGCGATGTCGAATGAGGAGCCTCCTGTGCTCGACCCTGTCCTGCTCCAGACCTTCCTGGCCGTCGCCGAGACCGGCAGCTTCACGCAGGCCGGCGTGCAGCTCGGCGTGAGCCAGCCGACGGTGTCCCAGCACGTGCGCCGACTCGAGTCCACCGTGGGGCGGACGCTCGTCGCCCGGGACACCCGCGGCGTCCGCCTGACCGACAACGGGGACGCGATGGCCGGGTTCGCCCGCACGATCCTCGCGGCGCACGCCACCGCCGACGCCTACTTCTCCGGCGTCGCCGCCCGTGGCCGCCTCCGTTTCGGTGCGGCCGACGACCTGGCGATCACGCAGCTGCCGCGCATCCTCCGCGACTTCCGGAAGCTGCATCCCCAGGTGGACCTCGAGCTGACGGTGAACCAGTCGGCACCGCTGCTCCGGCGGGTGCACGCCGGCCAGCTCGACCTCGTGTTCATCAAGCGGACCGCGGGGGAGTCCGCTGAGGGCACCCGCGTCGCCTCGGACCAGATGGTCTGGATGGCGCAGGACGGCATTTCACTCGAAACCGACGACCCGGTCCCGCTGATCGCCTACCAGGCGCCGAGCATCAGTCGGCAGATGGCGATCGACGCGCTCGAGGCGGCGGGCCGCACCTGGCGGATCACCTGCAACACCCGCGACGTGAACGGGGTCCTGGCAGCCGTCCGTGCCGGGATCGGCGTCGCGGTGTTCCCGCACTCGTTGATCCCCGCCGACCTGGTGAAGGTGTCGCAGCGGCTGTCGTTGCCCGACCTGCCGGCGGTCGACTACGTCCTCATCGCCAACCCGACCGTCCAGCGCGAGCCGATCGAGGCCCTGACCAACGCGATCCTCTCGCGCGGGGTCGTCCGCGCTGTCTGACGAACGGCCGAGGTCAGGGCGCGATCGCCGGGACGGTCCCGGTGCCGGTGATGTCCGGTAGCGGTGCGCCGAGCGCCGAGGCCACAGCCCACAGCAGCACGAGGGTGCCGACCGTGCCGAGCACCGCGCCCAGCAGGGCGACCGGCCGCTGCCACGTGGTCAGCGGGTTCCGCATCGTCACGACGGAGACCAGGACCGCGAGCAGGCCGAGGACCAGACCGACGGCGTGCACGGTCGCCGGAGCGGTAAACCACCACGCCGCGAGCCCGATCGTCCCGAGGCCGGCCACGGCGCCGAGGACGGCACCCGCGGTCGGTCCGAGAGACAGTCCGGCACGTGCCATGGCCGGCTGGGCGACGGACGGGAGGCTCGCCGCACCCTCCGGCGTGGCCGTCGCGACGGTCCCGACCTCGGCGGGCGCGGGGAGCGGGACCGCGGTCGAGCGACGTTTCGGCGGCTCCTCGACGGTCCGGCGGGGGTGGAAGGGCCGGCGACCGGTGGTGCCGCGCCCGCGAGCGTTCCGGTGTTCCCGGGCCGGAGTCGGCTCGACGGGCGGAGCGGTGTCGTCGGGAGCGGGGTCCTCAGCGCTGCTGACCGCGGCCTGGGCCTCGGTCGGGGTGACCGACGGCAGGACCGGGCCGAGCGGCGGGACGGCCGCCGCACCGACGACCGCAGACGGGCCGCCGAGGACGGCCGTGGTCGGTGCCGGAGCGCCGATGAGGGCGTCGAACGTCGGGGGAGCCGTCGCGGCGGGCGGGACGACCCGGGCCTGCTGTCGTGCGAAGCGTGCGGGGGTGCGGTACCCGATCGGGCCGACGGGCTCGGGTTCTCCGCCCTCGACGACGACGTGCTCGAGGCCGGGCACCGAGAACCGCGGTTGGCCCGCTGCGGGCACGACGGGGACCGTCGGCGCTGGCGGCGTGGTCGGCGCCGACGCGGACCAGGCAGTGGTGTCGGCGTGCGGGCCCGGCGCACCGAGCGTGGCGAGGTCGACCCCAGCGGACGGCGAGAGCGCCTCGGGGGCGGCGAGCGTGCCCACCTGCGGCGTGTACCAGTTGGCGGGATCACGGGGTGGGTCGGCGACGACGGGACCGAGCGGCGGGTGCTGGACCTCCGGGGCGACGGGGGGAGCACCGGCGGGCCGGCTCCCGCCGGCGTGGGTCCCGGCGACGGGAGGCACGGGCAACGCCATCCCCGCGGCCGCAGCGGCGTCGCGGCGTCCGGAGGAGGCGCGCTGGCCGGCACCGTGGCGGCCGACGGCCGGGCTGCCCGCGGCGGCGGTGGTGACGGTCACACCACTGCCGCCGACGCCGACCGCGGACGCGCCGAGAACGGGTGCGCCGGAGAGTGGAGCGAAGGGGATCGTGTCGACGTTCGGGGACGTCGGGGCCGGCGGCAACAGCTCCTGCGCCGGCGGGTAGTCGGGGGCGACCGCGTTCGGGTCCAGGACCGGCGGGGCGGTGGTGTGGTGCGCCTCCAGGTCGACGGCGGGGACTGTGCCGGCGGGGACTGCGCTGGCGGCGGGGAATGTGCCGGCGGGGACTGCGCTGGCGGCGGGGAATGTGCCGGCGGGGACCGTGCCGATCCCGGGGACCGCGCCAGCGCTCGCCGGGGCCGGCGCGGCTTCCGCAGGACGGGCGTCCTCCGGCGGAGCGGTGACCCATGCGGGTACCGCCCGGCGGGGTCGCTCGGACTCGGGCATGCGATGAGACGCCACGGCCGCTGTTCCTCTCCCTGGATTGATCCATCGTCTGTTCTACTCGGGAGGAACAGCGGCCGAGAGCCCCAGTCAGAGGGGGTCGAGCGCGCGGTGCGTCGACGTCACATGTCGCGGTAGCGCTTCGCGCTCGCGAGTGCCTCGCGGAGCTCGTCGGCGTTCATGCGCGGGCCGTAGCCCGGGGTGTCGCGCTGGATGCGCCATCCCTCGGCGAGCGGGCCGGCGTCGACGGTGTCGAAGCCGAACTCGTCGATCAGGTCGGCGACCGTGTGCTTGGCGGCGTCGTCGTCACCAGCGATGACGAGGGCGCGACGGTCCGGTGTGCCGGCGGGGGTGGCGTGCTCGGTGAGGTGGTCCGCGCCGATGTGGTTGAAGGCCTTGACGACGCGCGCACCGACGAGGTGGTCCTGCAGCATCTCGGCCGTGGTGGTGGTCTCCTCGTCGAGTGCCGCGATCTGGCCGTCGCGCTGCGGGTAGTAGTTGTCCGTGTCGATGACGACCTTGCCGACGAGCGGCGCGACGGGGATCGTCTCGATCGCGCCGAGCGGCACGGTGACGACGACGACCTCGCCCCGGGTGGCGGCGTCCTCGCGGGTGCCGGCGGTGGCGTGCTCGCCGAGCTCGCTGACGAGGTCGGTCAGGGTCTCCGGCCCGCGCGAGTTCGCGATCACGACCTGGTGGCCGTGCTGCACGGCCAGGCGTGCGAGCTGGGATCCGATGTTGCCTGCTCCGATGATTCCGATGGTGGTCATGCTCCGTGCAACACGGTGACCCGGTGGTCATTCCGTCGGTGTGCTCCGCCGCGCGTGTCCGGCGTTCCCCGGAGTGCGGTGACACCGGACCCTGAGCGGCGGTGCAGGATGGCGGCATGACACACGAGTTCCGGAACGAGGCCGACCGAGACCGGTACGCCATGTACGTCGACGGGACCCTCGTGAGCGTGCTGGACTACCGCGTCAACGGTGACGCGATCGCCTTCCCGCACACGTACACGGTGCCCGCGCACCGCGGTCACGGGTACGCGGGTGAGCTCGTGGAGCACGCCGTGTCCGACGTCGAGACGACGTCGACGAAGCGCATCGTCCCGATGTGCTGGTTCGTCAGCCAGTGGTTCGACGAGCACCCCGACAAGAACGACCTCCTCAGCCGCGGCGTCGCGGACTGACCCCACCGAGAGACCCGCCATGCCCCGCATCGTCCCCTTCCTCTGGTTCGACGACCAGGCCCAGCACGCCACCGAGTACTACACGGAGCTGTTCCCCGACTCGCGCATCGACGGGATCGGGCGCGCGCCGGACGGGTCCGTGCTCGTGGTCGAGTTCACCCTGATGGGGCAGCCGTACCGGGCGATGAACGGCGGCCCCGGGCACCCGTTCACCGACGCGCTCTCGCTGCAGGTCGACGTGGACACGCAGGAGGAGCTCGACCGCATCTGGGACGCCCTGATCGCCGAGGGCGGGCACCCGGTCGCATGCGGCTGGTTGGTCGACCGCTGGGGCTTGTCGTGGCAGGTCACCCCGTCCATGATGGGCGAGTTGATGGCGGCCGGCGGCGACCACACGGCTGCCGGCCGGGTGTACGAGGCGATGCGGGGCATGGTCAAGCTCGACATCGCCGCACTCCGGGCCGCGGGCGCTCCGGCCTGAGCCCCGACCATGGGCAGGTGGTGCGACGACGGTCACATGTCCCCTCTTCGGTGGACCCCCGGTTATCGTTGGTCGACACCGTCGGCGGAGGGACCCGCGTCAGCGATGCGGGGACCGTCGCGCAGCACCGCGCCCTGACCAGGGGCGACCGACCTCCGGCCGACGCCGGACGACAGACTGGAACACCATGGCCGACCCGAGGGGCCCCGGGATCCGCGAAGCGGACATCGGACGGGCGTACACCGAGCTCTCCCGCATCACCCGCCGCGCGAGCGTCCGTGCGCGCGGCACCGACGACGTGCTCAGCATCGTGGACCAGTCGCTCGTCGACTTCGTCGTGCAGCACCCGGGGTGCATGGCGATCGACATCGCCCGCTACCTGCGCCTGAACCGGTCGACGATCTCCCGGCAGCTGTCGGGTCTGCTCGTCGCGGGCCTCGTCCGCACGGTCGACGGCGGTTCCGGCAACGCCAAGCCGCTCGAGGCGACCGACGCCGGCCGCCTCGCGCTCGCCCGGTCCGTGCAACTGCACCGGGACGCCCTGGTCGAACGCCTGGCCGACTGGTCCGACGACGACGTTGCCCTGCTCGCGGGCATGCTCGAACGACTCGGCGCCGCGGACGAGGTCGCTCTGCCGATGCCGGCCCGCGCACCCGACGAGTGACGGCGACGCCGTGAGCACCTCGCTCGTCCTGCTGTCCGACACCCACCTGCCCAAGCGGGCGAAGGACCTCCCGCCCGAGCTCTGGGCGGACATCGACGCCGCCGACCTGGTCGTGCACGCCGGTGACTGGGTGGACCTGGCGACCGTCGACCTGCTCGAGACCCGAGCCCGCGAGCTGCTGGCGGTCCGTGGCAACAACGACCTCGGCTTCGAGGAGCGCCTGCCCCTGGTCGCCGCCCGTCGCGTCGAGTCGTTGCGGTTCGCGGTCGTGCACGAGACCGGGGCGGCGACCGGTCGCGAGCGTCGAGCCCAGACGGACCACCCGGACGTCGACGTGCTGGTGTTCGGGCACTCGCACATCCCGTGGGACTCCACCGCGCCGAACGGGATGCGCCTGCTCAACCCCGGCTCACCGACGGACCGCCGCCGGCAGCCCGACCACACCTGGATGCGCTGCGAGGTCGACGGATCGGACCTCCGGGTCACCCTGGTCCGCCGCGCCCCCGGCGCGGACGGCATCCGACTGGTCGCCTCGCCGGGAGGGTCCTGACCCGGCCGCTCGACCACTCGACCGGGAGGCCCGCCCCACCTCCGTCAGACCGACTCGCCCGGCTGTTCTGGCTGGCCCGGCTGTCCTGGCTGGCCCAGCTGTTCCGGCATCCGGAAGAAGGCGAGCTCCTGCGCCACCGACTGCCGGAAGGCGCGCGCCATCCGCCCGCGCAGCGCGGGGTCGGCCCGCCCGGCGAGCTCCTCGACGAGCTCCGTGGCCCGCGCGCTCGACGCTGCGAACCCGGGGTCCCCGTAGGCCGTGATCCAGTCCGCGAACGGGTGCCCGACCGGTGCCGTGCCGAGCCGTTCCCCGACCCAGGCGTAGACCCGGAAGCACGGGAGCACCGCCGCAGCGAGCACCGCGACGTCCCCGGAGTCGGCGCTCTGCCGTGCCGCGTCGGCGAGGTGCGCGATGTACCCGGCGCACACGGGGTGCACGGGGTCGTCGGCGTGGGACCCGGCGAGTCGACGGTGGTGCAGGTCGCGGGCCTCCGCGGCGCAGCCCTCGCTGGCGGTCGTCCAGAACGCGGCGGCGTCCCCGGTCGACCCGGCGGCGACCGCGGCGAGGTGCTGCTCGTACGCCCGGAGGTAGTGCACGTCCTGCGCCAGGTAGCCGGCGAAGACCTCGGGGTCGAGGGTGCCGTCGGCCAGGCCCCGGAGGAACCGGCAGTCCAGCGTCTCGTCGAGCACCTCGGCCGCATCGGTCCACCAGGCCTCGGTCAGCCGGGGTGTCGGGAGTGCCGAGCGCACGAGAGCGTTGTGGTCGATCGGTCCGTGGCCCTGTCCGACCCGCAGGGCATCGGCGCCGCGGAGGGCCGCGGTCAGCCAGGTCTTGGCCGCCCCGACCGCCAGCTCCCAGTCGCCGTGCCGGGCGACGAGCGTGGCGACCGCACTCGACAGCGAGCACCCGGTGCCGTGGGTGTTCGTCGTCGCGACCCGCGGTCCGCGGAAGACCCGGACGCTGCCGTCGGGGGAGACCAGTGCGTCGTCCGAGGACGGACCGTCGTCGTGACCGCCCTTCGCGAGCACCCGGACGTCCCACCGTCGGGCGACGGCGCGAGCGGCCTCGATCCCCTCGGTCGTCCGGGCATCGGCGAGCTGGGCGAGGACCCGGAGCTCGTCCCGGTTCGGGGTGACCAGGTCGGCCAGGGCGAACAGCTCGGTCATGGCCGACTCCGCATCCGCGTCGAGCAGGCGGTCGCCGCTCGTCGCCACCATCACCGGGTCGACGACCACCCACGCCGGTCGGTGCTCGCGGAGCCAGTCGACGACGACCCGCACCACCGCGGCCGTGCCGAGCATGCCGGTCTTCACCGCGTCCACGGTGACGTCGTCCGACACCGCGTCGAGCTGCTGCCGGAGGAACGCGGCGTCGGGGACGAGCACCGACCGGACCCCGAGCGTGTTCTGCGCGACCAGGGCCGTGACGACCGCCATGCCGTACCCGTCCTGGGCCGCGATCGACTTGAGGTCCGCCTGCACCCCGGCACCGCCCGTCGGATCGGTGCCGGCGATGCTCAGCACCCGCGGCAGCGGGGACACCGCTCTGCGCGTCTGACCGCTCACCGTGCCGCTCCGTCCCATGCGGCCACGAACGCCGCAGCGGCAGCGCCCGGATCGGGTGCCGCGCAGATCCCCGACACGACGGCGACCCCCGCAGCGCCGGCCTGCCGGAGCGGCCCCACGTCGTCCAGCGTCACCCCGCCGATGCCCACGCACGGCACCGTCGTCATGGCCGCGAGCCGCCCGAACCCGGCGACCCCGAGCGCCGGCGGGTGGTCCGGCTTCGTGTTCGTCGGGTGCACCACGCCGACCCCGAGCAGGTCCACCGAACCGGTGGGCATCGTCGCGACCTCCACCAGGTGCCGTGTCGTGTTCGCCGTCAAACCGACGTGGGCATCCGGGCCGAGCAGCGCACGAGCGGCGCTCGCCGGGACGTCCGACTGGCCGAGGTGCACGCCGGCGACCCGGTGCCCGGCATGCCGAGCGGCCAGGGCGACGTCGAGCCGGTCGTCCACGACTACCAGGGCCCGGTCGCCCACGGCGTCGGCCACCGCGGTCGTCAGCGCCAGGAGGTCCCGCGCCGACGCGGTCTTGTCACGCACCTGCACGATCCGGAGTCCCGCGCCCACCGCTGCCCGGACCACGCCGAGCACCCCGTGCCCGTGCCGAGCAGCCAGGGCGCTGTCGGTCACCAGGTAGACCCCGAATCCGTCCCTGCCGGGCATCAGGCGGCACCGCCGACGGAGTCACCGGGGACCGCAGCCGACGTGTCGGCGGTGATCCGGGCCTCCCGGACGACGTCCTCCGGCGTCAGTGCGGCGAGTCGGTCGAGGAACAGCGGCTGGAAGGTACCGGGGCCGCCGGCCTTCCGCGCCGCCAGCTCGGCCGCGATCGTGTGCACCGCCGTCGCCGCGACGGCCGCGTCGAGCGGACGTCCCGGAGCCACCGCGGCGAACGCCGCGACGACCGCGCCGAGGGCGCACCCACCGCCGGTGATCCGGGTGAGGAGTTCCGTCCCGTTCGCCACGCGCACCAGCCCCGTCGGCGCCACCAGCAGGTCGACCGGCCCGGACACCGCGACGGCCCCGACCGTCTCGTCCCGGACGGCGGTCAGCGCAGCGTCGCGGGCGTCCTCCGTCCCGACGATGCTGTCGACCCCGCGACCGCCGGCCGACACGCCGAGGACCGCGAGCACCTCCGACGCGTTCCCCCGGAGGACCGTCGGCCGGAGCGCGAGCAGGTCCCGCGCCAGGGCGGTCCGGACCGGCAACGACCCGACGGCCACCGGGTCGAGGACCCACGGCGTCCCCGCGACCACCGCGGCGGCGGCGGCCTCGATCGACGCGGTCAGCGGTTCGGCGTGCGGGGTGCCGGTGTTGACGAGCAGCCCGTCCGCGACGCCGGCGAACGGCCCCGCCTCGGTCGGCACGTCGACCATCGCGGCCGACGCCCCCAGCGCGAGCAGCACGTTCGCGGTGACGTTCTGCACCACCGTGTTCGTGATGCACTGCACCAGCGGCGCCCGCGTGCGGACGGCCTCCAGCAGTTCGGCGGTGCGGTGGGCCCAGTCAGTCGTGGGCGCAGCGTTCTCCATGGACGATCCCTTCGCGAGTACGAGCTCGAGCAGGTTCGACGGGTGTGATCTCAGCCGCTCGGATGCGGCACCCCGTGTCTCGGACGACACCGTACACGCATCCCCGCCGTCGTCCCGGGTCACCCGACGGACGTTTGTGGAAGGGTGGAGACGTGGACGACGAACGACGGACCGCGACCCCGGCAGGACCGCCGCCCGGACCCCCCTCCGGCCCCCGCGACCCCGGCGACGCCTGGGCCCACGGCGAGGACGGCACGAAGGCCTGGGGCCGCTTCGGCGCCGCCGGCCTGCTCGTCGACGACGGACACGGCCGCGTCCTCCTGCAGCACCGCGTCGAGTGGAGCCACCACGGCGACACCTGGGGCATCCCCGGCGGGGCACGCCACCAGCACGAGGACCCCGTCACCGCCGCCCTCCGCGAGTCAGCCGAGGAAGCCGGTGTCCCCGACGACGCCGTGGACCTCCGTCACACCGCCGTCCTCGACCTCGGCTTCTGGACGTACACGACCGTCGTGGGGCGGGCCTCCCGACCATTCGAACCGGTGATGGCCGACCGCGAGAGCCTCGCCCTGTCCTGGGTGCCCGTCGCCGACGTCGAGTCCCTCGACCTGCACCCCGGGTTCGGCCGGTCCTGGGCCGCCCTCCGCGCCACGCTCGACCGCACCCCGCACGTCGTCGTCGACGCCGCCAACGTCGTCGGCAGCGTGCCGGACGGCTGGTGGAAGGACCGCGCCGGCGCCGCCGCCCGACTCGTCGAGCAGGTCCGCGCGCTCGCCGCAGTCGGCGTCCCCGCGTCCGTGCTCGACCTGCCGTCGACCGCCTGGTGGCCCCGGTGGACCGTCGTGCTCGAGGGGGAGGCCCGCAGTGCCACCACGGACCCGGCACCGTCCGCCCCGCGGCCCGGTCTCCCACCGGTGACGATCGAGCGGGCGGCGGCGTCCGGTGACGACGCGGTCGTCGCCGTGGTCGAGTCCGCCGTCGCAGCCGGCGACGCCCCCGTCGTCGTCGTGACCGCTGACCGTGAACTGCGGGACCGGGTACAGGCGCTGGGCGCCGCCGTGCGGGGCCCGGGCTGGCTGCGGGAGCTGCTGCCCGACTGAGTCCGGCCTGCGCCTGCCGGAGTTGCTCGTGGCGCGCCGATCGGATGGTCGCCCGGCGACCCGCCCGAGGGCGGGCTCCGGCCACTACAGTGGCGAGCACGTCGACGACGACGCTCAGGAGGTTCCCCATGGAACGGATCACCAAGGCCGACGACCGGGTGCACCGGCCTGCCGGGCCGTGGACCCCCACCGTGCACCGCTTGCTGACACACCTGCACGAGCGGGGCTTCGTCGCGGCCCCCGCCCCGATCTCCCTCGGCGAGCAACTCGAGACCGTGACGTTCGTGCCGGGCGAGGCGGGCGAGTACCCCTGGACCGCCGACGTCGCGAGCGAGGCCGCCCTCGTCACCACCGCACGCCTGCTCCGGCAGCTCCACGACGCCGCCGCCTCGTTCCCGCGCGACGACACGACCGACGTGTGGTCGCAGGCCGGGCGTCTGCCGGTCGAGACGATCGTGCACGGCGACTTCGCCCCGTACAACGTCGTCTACGACGGCATCGCGGCGGTCGGCGTGATCGACTTCGACACCGCGCACCCGGGCCCGCGCGTGTGGGACGTCGCGAGTGCCGTCTACCGGTTCGCCCCGTTCACCAGCAGCGCCGACGAGGGGGCACCCGTGCCCGAGTTCGCCGACCGGCTGACCCGCGCCGCCGAGTTCTGCCGCGCCTACGGCCTGGACACCCGCTCGCGGAGCGTGCTCGTCGAGACGATGACGGGGAGCCTGGTGTCCCTCGTCACGACCATCGAGACCGAGGCCGCCGCCGGCAACCCGAAGTTCGTCAGCGACCTGGCGCACGGCCACGCGGAGCTCTACCGCGCCGACGTCGCCTGGCTCGAGGAGCACACGGACGCGATCACGGCCGCCCTGGTCTGACGCGGTCGGTCCGAGCCGGGAACGGCGCCACCGCTCAGCGCCCGCCCAGCCCGCTCGCGGCGGACACCGACCCGGCGTCGGGTAGCGTTCCTCCGGCCATGACCGACAGCCCGGCCGACGCCACCCCGTACGAAGTCCTCGGCGTCCCCGCGACCGCCGACGACGAGACCCTGCGCCGCGCCTACCGCCGCGCGGCCCGCGAGAGCCACCCCGACCTGGGCGGCGACCCGCAGCGCTTCCGCCGGGTGCAGATCGCCTGGGAGCGGATCGGCACCCCCGCGGCTCGCCGCGCCTACGACACCGGTGCGGTCCACTCCGGCTCGTCCTCGCCGTCGTCGGCACCGTCCGGCTCGGCGGCCTGGAGGAGCGGATCCGGCCGTGACGACTACGCACCCCCGACAGCGCGTCGCGACTCCCGCCCGCGGGCCCGGTCCCACGGGCACCCCGGCGGCCGGTCACGCGAGGTCTTCCTGGCCGCCGAACGCGAGTGGGTCGGACTCGGCGACCCGATCGAGGACCCCTACGACCCCGCCCTCGTCCGCTCGGCACCGCGGTCCGTCCGGCGGCTGCTCGGTGAGGCGCTGGCGGAAGAGGCGACCGCCGCGATCATCGCCGACATGGGCATCGGCGTCACGGTGTGGCACGACCTGGACGCCGGCACCGAGGGCAAGCTCGACCACGCCGTCCTGACCCCGACCGGGCTCTGGGCCGTCGAGTCGATCGACTGGGGTGGCCCGGTCGCGGTCGAGCACGGTGAGGTCGTCGGTGAGACCCTCGAGCCCGGGGAGCGCCCGGTCAAGGAGCTCGTCCGCGCGGCCCGAGCCGTGCAGAAGCAGACCCGCGTGCGCTTCACCGGGCGGCTGCTCGTCGTGCCGGACTCCGCGGTGGACGAGGACGTCGAACTCATCGGAACGCCCCGGAAGCCGACGGCGCTCATCGTCCGACGGGGTGCACTCGTGCAGGTGCTCGCCGGCAACTGGTCGCCGGACGGCTCGGTCGACGTCTTCGCGATCCGGGACCGCCTGCAGCAGACCGTCCGGTTCGTCTGATCCGTCGGAGCACCTGGTCGTCGGCGTACCTGGCCGGTCGGGCCGGTCAGTACCCGCGGAGCTTCTCGAGGTCGCGGCGCTCCCGCTTGCTCGGCCGCCCGGCGCCTCGTTCGCGGATCGGGACGAAGCCGGCCTCCTCGCGGGGGAGGCGGGGCGGGGTGTTGTCCTCGAGGTGCTTCGCCGCCTCGGCCGCGCTCACCCGCTTGAGGATGATGCTCTTCACGACGACGATCCGGTCGAACCCGGCCTGCCGGACGCGGACCTCGTCGCCGGGTCCGACGGGCTGGGACGGCTTCGCCCGCTCGCCGTTGACCTTCACGTGGCCCGCCTTGCACGCCGTCGTCGCAGCGGACCGGGTCTTGGTGATCCGGACCGCCCAGATCCAGCTGTCCACCCGGGCCTTGTCCATCCGGCCACCCTAGCCGTGGCGGTCGGGCGGACCCCGGGCCGTACCCTCGAGGCATGTCCGACGCCCGACCCGACCTCGACGGTGCACCGGCCGCCGCCTCGTCGCAGGCCGACATCGCGCGTGCCCGGGCCCTCGCCGCGCTGGACGCCGCAGCGCTCGGCGACCGGTTGGTCGTCCGCGCGCACGACGGGGACGGTGCCCGTGACGCCCTGGGCGAGCTGACGGGACGCACCACCGAGACGGTGACCATCGTCACCCGTCGCGGTCCGGTCACGGTCCGACGTACCGATGTCGTCGCCGCGAAGCCCGTCCCACCGCCACCACCGCCGCGCCCCCGCCGGACGACCGGGTGATCCGCGCCACCCCGGCGAGCCGCTGAGCGCAGGCCACGGGCGCGCACGTAGCCTCGCAGCATGCTCGTCCCCGACCCACCCGCCGCCGCTGCCGGGCAGACCGAGGACCGCACCGCCCGTGTCCGCTTCGTCCGTCCGACCGGCTGGCGCACCGAGGAGCCAGCCGGTGCCGACCTCCGCGTCCGGGGCGACGACGTCGTCCTCACCGTCCGCTCCCGCCCGAGCGACCGGGCGATCGGCGACGAGAACGCCTCGCTGCTCGAACGGCTGCCGGGCTCGGTCGACGGGCTGCTCCTCGTGGGCTGCGACGTCTGGACCACCGCCGGCGCGCCCGCGCGTCTGGTCGAGTACGTCCGCCCCGATGAGGAGGGTGACGTCGCCGGCGCGCACCTGCTCCTGGTCACGGGCCGCCACCGCGTCGACCTGACGGTCGAGCGGCCACTCGCACGGATGACCGCGACGGATGACACCGTCTTCGCCGTCCTCGACTCCGTCCGGGTCCTCGACCGGGTCACCGCCAGTGAGTCCCGCACCCTCGAGTCCCTGCCCGTCCTGCTCGCCGGCTCCACCCTCACCGGCCCGTCCCTCGGTGCCGAGGCCGTCTCGACCCTGCAGAACCTCGCCGGGCGGCGCTGGAACCCCGCCCTCCTCCGCACCGACGGCGGCCGCGAACTCGTCGCCGCCGACCTGGTCGGCCGATTCGGCACGGTCCCGCCCGAGACGGCGACCGTCCTCGCCCCCTGGGCCGAGGGGGTGCAGCCGACCACGCTGGACCAGCACGACGACGACGGGCGGGTGACGCGCCTCCAGGCCTGGTCCGGCACAGTCGTCGACACCGGAGCGGACGGCCGGTCCGTGGTCGCGTCCGTCCCACCGGAACGGGTGGTCGGACTGCTGGCCGGGAGGCTCGGCATCCGCCCGACGTGGACCTGGCCGTTCCGCACCGCGGTCCTGCCCGGCGACCTGCTCGACCGACGTCTGGCCGGTGGCCCGTCCGCCCCCGACCTGCCGCGCGCCGTCGCGTCGGCCGACCCGACCCTGGCCGCGTTCTGGTCGGCCCCGTGGACGGTGTCGGCGCTGCTGCGCCCGGGGCGACCCCGGCCGCTCGTCGTCGTCTCCGCGGCCGGGATCGGCTTCGCCCGCGTGGGACGGACCGAGGGCGGGACGACGGCGTTCACGGCCGAGGCGTCGGCGAACGTCCACCGGACCCTCGTCCGCGCGCTGCTCGGCTGACGGGCTCGTCCCGACCAGGCCGCACAGCACGATGCCCACACCGGGAGGCGCGGGCATCGTGCGGTGGGGACGAGGCGACGGCCTCGTGCCCTCAGGCGGCGGGGCCGGCCGTCAGGGTGACGGTCGCGGTCGTCGCGGTGCCGTCGCTCGTCGTGTAGCCGACCGAGACCCGGTCGCCGACGTCGTGCCCGCTGATGAGCTTCGTCAGCTGGTCCGAGCTCGTGACCGCGGTGCCGTCGACACTCGTGATCGTGTCGCCCGCAGCCAGGCCGGCGCTCGCGGCCCCGGAGCCCTCGACGGTGCCGGCGATCGGCACGCCGCTGGTCGTCCCGGTCGCGGTGCTGCTGATCTGCACACCGAGGAACGCCGGCAGGCCGATCGTGATCGTGCCCGAGGAGTCGCCCGCCAGGATCTTGTCCGCGATCGACTTCGCCGTGCTGATCGGGATCGCGAACCCGGTGACGTCGGCGGTCCCGGAGGACGCTGCGGTCGCCATGCCGACGACCTCGCCCTCACTGTCCAGGACCGGCCCGCCGGAGTCGCCTGAGACGACCTGTGCGGCGAGCTGCAGGAGCCCGGTCAGGGACTCGGTCCCGGTGCCCGACTCGCTCTGCACCTGGATGTCCTGGTCGGTGGCGGTCACGGTCCCCTCGGCGGCCACCAGGTCACCGGTGCCCTCGGCGTTGCCGACGTCGGTGATCGCGTCACCGGTCGAGGCGCCGCCGTCGTCGTCGAGGGTGACGGTGGACAGCCCGGAGGCGTCGCGCAACTTGAGGACCGCGACGTCGTTCGTCGCGTCCGCCCCGACGACGTCGGCGGTGTACTGCTCGCCGGTCGTCTCGTCGGTGACCCGGATCGACGTGGCGCCCTGGATGACGTGGTTGTTCGTCAGGACGGTGCCGTCTGAGGTCAGGACCATGCCGGTGCCGGCGGCCTGCTGGGACTGGTCGTAGCCGATCACGGTGTCGATCGTCACGACGCCCTTCTCCTGCGCGGTGGTCGCCGGGGTGGCGGCGGACTCGGACGCGCTGCCGGTCCCGTCCGTGCCCGAGCCGTCGGTCCCCTGGCCGGGGACGGTGAAGCCGTTCGTGCCGCTGCCGTCACCCGGGGTCGTGCCGTTCCCCGGAGTCGTGGTGGTGCCCTGGGAAGAACTGCCCTGGGTCTGGCTGGACGTCGTCGTGGTGCGCACCGACGACAGCCCGAGCGCGGTGCCACCGGCAGCGCCGACGATCGCGAGCGCCGTGATGCCCGAGCCGATCGCCAGTGCCAGCTTCCGGGAGCGTCGGTTGGTGCCGGGCGCCGTGCCGAACGCCCCGGTCCAGCCCTGCGGCGCCACCGGGTTCGCTGCGCCGTACTGCGCTCCGCCGTACTGCCCGCCGTGCTGTTGCGTCCCACCCAGCGCCGGGCTGCCGACGAGGTACGGGCCACGGCCGTCGGGGGAGTAGGCGTACGGACCGGAGCCGTCGGGCCCGTACAGGTACGGACCGGAGCCGTCGAAGGCGAAGGCGGGGCGGAGGGTCGACCGGTCCGCGTGCGGCGGCTCCCACGACGGGAGCTGCTCCTGCTGCGGGGTGTCCGGCTGCTGGACATGCTCCGGCTGCTGGACCTGCTCCGGCTCGCGACACTCGTCGTCCGGGGTGGGGTTCGGGGTCTCGTTCATCGGTGCTCTCCGGTCGTTCCTCGCGGCCCCGTCGGCCGCCGATGGATGTCAGTACAGGCCTCGATCCCATGACGACCCCATGAACCGACCATGGTGGTGCCGAGCAGCTGCTCGACGGTTGCCGACAGCGGCACCGCGGCCCCGCGGACCCGCCGCGGGAGGGCCATCCGTTAGGCTCGCCTCACTTCCCATGCGATCCCGATCCGTCGCGCCTCCCGCGCCCGCTCCCGTGTCCCGGTTGGTGCTCGCCACCGTCCTCGCGGTCGTGGTGCTCGCGGTCGCCTGCGCGCTGAGCGTCGCCGTCGGGTCGCGTCCGATCCCGCTCGGTGTCGTCGTCGACACGCTCCTCCACCCGGGGCGACACGACGAGATCGGACTCATCGTGCTCGGCAACCGCGTGCCCCGAACCGTCGTCGGGCTGCTCGCCGGCGCTGCCCTCGGCGTCGCCGGGGCCGTCATGCAGGGGATCACCCGCAACCCGCTCGCCGACCCGAGCATCCTCGGCGTCAACGCCGGCGCCGCGCTCGCGGTCGTCGTCGGCATCGCGGTGTTCGGCATCAGCGGCACCGCCACCTACCTGCCCTTCGCGTTCGCCGGGGCTGCTCTGGCCGCACTGCTCGTGTACGGCATCGCCGCCGTCGCCCGAGGTGGGCTGACCCCGGTCGGGCTCGCCCTGTCCGGAGCCGTCACCGCCGCCGCGCTCTCGTCGGTGACGACCGCGGTGCTCGTCACGAACGCCAGCCTGCTCGACCAGCTCCGCTTCTGGCAGGTCGGGGCCCTCGCCGGCGGGGACCTCGGCACGGCCGGCGTCGTCGTGACGCCGGTCGTCGTGGGGCTCGTCATCGCCGTCGGTCTCGGACGCTCGCTCAACACCCTGGCGCTCGGTGACGAGCTCGCGGCGTCGCTCGGACAGCGCGTCGTGCTCGTCCGGGCTGTCGGCGCCGTCGTCACCGTGCTCCTCGCCGGTTCCGCGGTCGCCGCCGCCGGACCCATCGCCTTCGTCGGGCTCGCCGTGCCGCACGCCGTCCGCCGACTGTCCGGGCCCGACCACCGCTGGACGATCCTCCTGTCCGCCGTCGTCGCCCCCGCGCTCCTGCTCGTCGCCGACGTCATCGGCCGGGTCGTCGCGTACCCGGGGGAGCTGCAGGTCGGCATCGTCACCGCGCTCATCGGCGCCCCGGTCTTCATCGCACTCGTCCGGTCCCGGGCGGTGCGAGGACTGTGAGCGGCACCGTGGCGAACCGTCGGCGGGGCACGCTCCGCCGGGAGCTCGTCGTCCTCGTCGGCGCCGTGGCCGCGCTCGTCGTCCTCGTCCTGGTCGGACTCGGCGTCGGCGACATCCCGCTCTCGCCCGCGCAGGTCCTCAGCACCCTCGTCGGGCACGGCGACACGATCTCGGACTTCGTGCTCGGGCAACTCCGTGGGCCGCGCGTCCTGGCGGCCGTCCTCGTCGGTGCCAGTCTCGGTGCGGCGGGGGCGATCGTGCAGAGCGTCGTCCGCAACCCGATCGCCAGCCCGGACATCATCGGCATCACCGCCGGGGCCAGCGCCTCCGGCCTCGTGGCGATCGTCCTGTTCGGTGCCTCCGGCGTGCTGCTCTTCGGTGTGGTGCTCGTCGGCGCGGTCGCCGTCGCGGTGCTCATCGCCGCGTTGGCCTGGCGGCGGGGGATCACCGGCAACCGCGTCGTCCTCGTCGGCGTCGGCGTCGGCGCGATGGCCATCAGCGTGACCGGCTGGTTGCTCACCAGTGGCAGCGTCCAGCAGGCCGGAACTGCGCTCCTGTGGCTCTCCGGCAGCCTCAACGCCGTCGACCGCACCGTCGTCGGCGCGCTCCTGGTCGGCTTCCTCGTGCTCATGGCGCTCGCCCTCGTGCAGTCGCCGCGGCTCGCGGTGCTGACACTCGGGGACGACGTCGCGGCCTCCCTCGGACTCCGACCGGACCGGGCGAAGGTGCTGCTCCTGCTCACCGCGGTGCTCCTCACCGCCGGTGCCGTCGCCACCGCCGGACCGGTCTCGTTCGTCGCGCTGATGGCGGCACCCATCGCCCGGCGGCTCGTCGGCGGCGGGCGCATCGCTCTCGGCCCGGCCGCGGCCGTCGGTGCCGTCGTCACCCTCGGGTCCGACCTGGTGGCGCAGTTCGCGCTGCCGGGCGTGACCCTGCCGGTCGGTGTGGTCACCGGACTCGTCGGAGCGCCCTACCTGCTCTGGTTGCTCGCCCGCGGGCGCTGAAGCCCGCCCACCGCCGGGCGGGGGCGGGTGACCGACGTGCACCGCGCCTCCAGGTCGTCTCCAGGCGTCGGTCGGACTCGCCGCGCCACCCCCGGACGCGGGGTCGATGCGGGTCCGCGCGCAGGCTTGCGGGATCCCGCACGAGGTGCCCGGAACCCCCCGTCCGAGGGTCCGCACCTCGACAGCCGTCGCCGTACCGTCATCGGCGACCACCGGACTCCCGACAGCGCCCACACCCGACGGCTGCTGGTCCGGTACGAACGAAGGACAGCATGCCCGAACAGCTCGACGACGCCCCGATGCGCCGCCGCCAGTGGGGTGCCGAGCGGCGGACCCAGCCGCTCGACACGATCCACGCCCGCCCCTCCGACCGGAAGCTCGTCTCCGGCCGGGTCGCCATCATCCTGACGATCGCGTTCTGGCTGGCCTACGTCGTCTACACGGTGATCCGCCAGTTCCTGGACTCCGGCACCGAGAGCTTCCGGTTCACGACCGAGGCGATCTCGTACACCGTCGTCGTCACCTTCCTGACCTTCTCGGCCCTGATGCACCTGGTCGCCCGCCAGGGGGCACTCGAGCGTTTCGCCACCCACGTCCGCGTCCCGCGCGCCGAGCTCGACCGGCACTTCGCCGAGGGGCACGAGTCGCCGCTCACCGTCCTCGTGCCGAGCTACGCCGAGGAGCCCGAGGTCGTCGCGACCACGCTGTGGTCCGCCGCACTGCAGGAGTACCCGAACCTCCGCATCGTGCTGCTCGTCGACGACTCGCCGTTCCCGACCGACCCGGAGACCGCCGCGAAGCTCGAGCGCACCCGCGCCGTCGCCGACACCATCCAGAGGCAGCTCGCCGCGCCGTCCCGCCGGTTCCAGGAAGCCCTGCTCTCCGCCGAGGTCGAGGCCGCCAACGCCCCGCAGGCTTCCGTGGAGGCCGTGCGCACCCTGGTCGCGCACCACCGCTGGGCAGACGCCTGGCTCCGCCGCCACGCCCGCGAGCACGGCGTCGCCGACCACGTCGACCACTTCTTCACCGACCAGGTCCTCGTCGGCCTGGCGGACGAGTTCCGCCTGACGGCCGAGGCGCTCGACGCCGCGATCATCGACGCCGGGGACGCCGAGTCCACCGACGTCACCTCGGCCCGCGCGGTCGAGCTGCAGCGTCGCCTGGCCTGGACCTTCACCGCCGAGCTCACCACCTTCGAGCGGAAGCGCTCCGCGAACCTCTCGCACGAGGCGAACAAGGCGATGAACCTGAACTCGTACATCGGCCTGCTCGGCAGCGCCTACCGCCACGAGGAGACCGCGTCCGGCACCGTCCTGCGCACCGTCACCGACCCGGCCGACGCCGACCTGGTCGTGCCCGCGTCCGACTACGTGCTGACGCTCGACGCCGACTCGGTGCTGCTCCGCGACTACTGCCTCCGCCTGGTCCACTTCCTCGAGCAGCCGGAGAACGAGCGCGTCGCCGTCACCCAGACGCCGTACTCGTCCTTCCGCGGTGCCGCGACCCGCATCGAGCGCCTCGCCGGTGCGACGACCGACATCCAGCACATCCTGCACCAGGGCATGTCGAAGTACGGCGCCACCTTCTGGGTCGGCGCGAACGCGGTCATCCGCACCCGGGCGCTCCGCGACATCGAGGAGACCGAGACCGTCGGCGGCTTCGAGGTGAAGCGGTACGTGCAGGACCGCACCGTCATCGAGGACACCGAGTCGAGCGTCGACCTGGGCATGCACGGCTGGACCCTCGTCAACTACCCGGAGCGCCTGTCCTACAGCGCCACCCCGCCGGACTTCGGCTCCCTGATCGTGCAGCGGCGACGCTGGGCGAACGGCGGCCTGCTCATCCTGCCGAAGTACATCCGCCAGGTGCGCGAGCGCCGGGCCCGCGGTGAGCGCGTCAGCGTGGTCGAGATGGCGCTCCGCGTCAACTACATGGCGTCGATCGCCTGGGGGTCGCTCGGCCTCATCTTCCTGCTGGCGTACCCGTACGACTCCCGACTGCTCAGCCCGATGGTGCTGCTCGCCGCCCTGCCGTACTTCTGGCTCTTCGCGAGCGACCTGCGCTACTGCGGGTACAAGCGGACCGACATCCTGCGCATCTACGGGTTCAACCTGATCCTCATGCCGGTGAACGTCGCCGGTGTGCTGAAGAGCGTGCAGCAGGCCCTCACCGCGAAGAAGATCCCGTTCGCCCGCACGCCCAAGGTCCGCGACCGGACGGCATCACCCGCGCTGTACGTCCTGGCTCCGTACGCGATGGTCGCGTTCTCGGTGTTCACGTTCGTGCGGGACTTCGGCGCGCAGAACTGGGGCAACGCGGTGTTCGCCGCGTTCAACGCCCTGCTCGCGATGTACGCGATCGTCGCCTACATCGGCCTGTGGAACTCCGTCGTCGACGTCTTCATCTGGGCGACGAAGTGGATGTTCTACGACCCGTCCGCCCGCGCCGCACGCCGCGCCGCCCGGAAGGACGAGCGCGCCTCCGCGAAGGCGGTCCGTCGCGGTCTCGTCCCGGAGGCGGCACCCGCCACCGAAGACTGGCGCTCCGTGCTCTACTTCGGCCAGCGCGGCACCACCATCCCCGAGCACCTGGGGACCGACCACCTCGGGACCGGCACCGCCGGCACCCGGCACGGCCTCACCGTGCAGCACGACGAGAAGACGGCGGCCTGACCATGAGCACCACACGACGACTCTCCCCGGTCCGGGTCGCCCTGGCCACCGTGGTCGCCCTCGCGGTCGCCGTCGGCGGGTACGCCGGCGTCGACCGGTGGCAGAGCGCCCAGGCATCCGAGACGGTGGAGCCCTGGTTCGCCGCCTACACGGACGTCACCGTCACCCCGACGTTCCCGTTCGAGGACGTCAAGTCCGCGAAGGGCCGCGACGTCATGCTGTCCTTCGTCGTCGCGGGCCACGACGAGGCCTGCACCCCGACCTGGGGCGCGGCCTACGGGCTCGAGGAAGCAGGGGACCAGCTCGACCTGGACCGCCGCATCGCTCGACTGGAGCAGCAGAAGGGCGCCGTCGGTGTCTCGTTCGGCGGTCTGGCCAACGACGAGCTCGCATCGACGTGCACGGACCAGCACAAGCTCGTGTCCGCCTACGGGAGCGTCGTCAAGCGGTACGACGTCTCCACAGTCGACTTCGACATCGAGAGCGACGACCTCACGAAGACGGCAGCCGGCAAGCGCCGGGCCCAGGCGGTCGCGGACCTGCAGGCGCAGCGTCGTCACGCCGGTCATCCGCTCGCCGTTTGGCTCACCCTGCCGGCAGCGCCCGGTGGCCTCACCGCCGACGGCACGAAGGCCGTCGCGCAGTTCCTCCACGCCGGGGTCGACCTGGCGGGCGTGAACGCGATGACGATGGACTACGGCGACGGCAAGGGCTCCAGCCAGAGCATGTACTCCGCGTCCGTCGAGACCCTGCAGCAGGTCCACCGCCAGCTCGGCATCCTCTACACCCGCGCCGGGACCCCGCTCGGCGACCGCACCCTCTGGCACAAGACCGGGGCGACGCCGATGATCGGGCAGAACGACGTGCCGGACGAGGCCGTCACGCTCGCCGACGCGACGAAGCTGAACGCCTGGGCACGGCAGCAGGGGCTCGGCCGGATGTCGATGTGGTCCCTCAACCGCGACACCACCTGCGGCTCGAACTACGTGAACCTGTCCACCGTGTCGAACTCGTGCTCGGGGGTCGACCAGGACGGCAAGCTGTTCGCCGACGTGCTCGGCAAGGGCTTCAGCGGCGGCATCGTCGCGGCGTCGGGCGACGTCACGAAGGCCGAGCCGTCCTCCACCACGCAGCCGTCCGACGACCCGTCGACCAGCCCCTACCCGGTGTGGGACAAGGAGTCGGCCTACCTCGAGGGCACGAAGACCGTCTGGCACCACAACGTCTACGAGGCCAAGTGGTGGACCTCCGGCGACCTGCCCGACGACGCCGTGCTCAGCTCGTACGAGACGCCGTGGCAGCTCGTCGGCCCGGTGCTGCCGGGTGAGAAGCCGGTCGCGCCCGTGAGCCTGCCGACCGGGACGTACCCGGCGTGGTCGGGCACCACGACCTACGACACCGGCGACCGGGTCCTGTTCGACGGCACGCCGTACCAGGCGAAGTGGTGGAACACCGGCGACAGCCCGGAGGCCTCGACCAGCGACCCCGACGGCTCGCCCTGGACCCGCCTCAAGGACTCCGAGGTCCAGGAGATCCTGCACGACGCGGGGTCCGGGAAGGTCGCCCGGGCAGGGTCCGCCGGTTGACGGACGGGAGGCTCCCCACCGGCCGGTGGGGAGCCTCCCGTGTCCCCTGGGGACGGGGCTCTCGCTGACGCGCTCGTTTCCGATACGCTGGGCGACCAAGAGGAGGAGGTCCACGATGCCAGATCCAGTGGTCCCGCAGCCGGGACGTCCGGAACAGCGGCTGGTCGACACCACGCTGACCTTCAGCATGGAGAACGCTGCGGCGCTCACGCCCGAGGCCGGAGTCACAGCGGAAGAACGCGACGCGATCTCGGCGCTGCCGTCGGGTTCGGCGTTGCTCGTCGTCCGTCGCGGCCCGAACGTCGGTGCGCGGTTCCTCCTCGACTCCGACGTCACGACGGCCGGCCGACACCCCGACGCGAGCATCTTCCTCGATGACGTGACGGTGTCGCGCAAGCACGCCGACTTCGTCCGTCGCGGGACGTCGTTCAGCGTGAAGGACCTCGGTTCCCTGAACGGGACGTACTTCGACGGTGTCCGCATCGACGAAGCACTGCTCGTCGACGGCTCCGAAGTCCAGGTCGGCAAGTTCCGGCTGACGTTCTACGCCTCCCGGGTCGACCTGGCGCGCCTGGCGAACGCGTAGTGGCACCCCGCTCCGCTGCGGCGCGGGCGGTGTCCCCGGCGCCGGACCTGCTCACGATCGGGCAGGTCCTCGCCCGCCTGAAGCCGGAGTTCCCCGACCTGTCGAGCTCCAAGCTGCGCTTCCTCGAGGAGCGCGAACTCGTCACGCCGGTGCGCACCCAGAGCGGCTACCGGAAGTTCTCGTCGACCGACGTCGACCGGCTGCGCATCGTGCTCGGGCTGCAGCGTGACCACTACCTGCCGCTCAAGGTCATCAAGGACTACCTGGCCGACCTCGACGCCGGACGCGAACCGACCCTCCCGGGTGGTGGCGACGTGCCGCGGCCGTCGATGCTCGGGCGCGAGCGCCGGTACTCCCGCGACGAACTGCAGCGTGCTGCCGGAGCGTCGCCGATGCTCGTGGGCGACGCGGTGTCCGCCTCGCTCATCCCGGCGTCCGACACCTACGGCGAGGACTCGGTCGGTGTGCTGAAGGCCCTCGTCGAGCTGCAGCGCTCCGGCATCGAGCCCCGGCACCTCCGCACCTTCCGCAGCACCGCTGAGCGCGAGGTCGGTCTCATCGAGTCCGCGCTCATGCCGGTGTCCCGTCGTGGTGACGCCACGTCCCGTGCGAAGGCGCTCGAACTCGCCCGGGAGATCGCCGGACACCTCGAGGTCATCCGCTCGTCACTCATCCGTGCGGCCATCGGTCGGCTCGACTCGTGAGCGGTCCGGGCGGGTCGGACCCTCGACGGCGGTCGGTGCCGGGGCATATCCTCGACACGCCGGACGCGCCGGTGCGGATGTCCCGCTTCCACGCCGCCCGACTCGCTACCGTGGACCTCGGAACAACTCTCAACCCGCTGTTGAAGCTTCGGGTGGGAGCTCGATCGTCGTGGAAGGCAAGCTGATGAGTGGGAACGATGTCCCCGGTACCCCGTCTGACATGACGCGGTACGACCTCGGGCTGCTCTTCACCGACGGCCTGCCCGAGCACGACGAGCAGAACGGCTACCGCGGCACCGTCGCTGCGAAGGCCGCTGGCATCAGCTACCGACAGCTCGACTACTGGGCCCGCACCGAACTCGTGCAGCCCACGATCCGCGGCGCTGCCGGCTCGGGGTCGCAGCGGCTCTACGGCTTCCGCGACATCCTCGTCCTCAAGCTCGTCAAGCGCCTGCTCGACACCGGGATCTCCCTGCAGCAGATCCGCACCGCCGTCAACCAGCTCCGCGAAGCCGGCGTGAGCGACCTGGCGCAGACGACCCTGATGTCCGACGGCGCCTCGGTGTACCTGTGCACCTCGGACGACGAGGTCATCGACCTGGTCTCTCGCGGACAGGGTGTCTTCGGCATCGCCGTGGGCAAGGTCCTGCGCGAGGTCGAGTCCTCCCTGGTGGAGCTCGACGCCACCCCGGCGGAGGACCCGAGCGACGAGCTCGCCGCCCGCCGGGCCACCCGCGCGTCCTGACCGTCCCGGCTGTCGTGTCGTGACCATCCCGGTTCCGACGCCCGCCTGACTGCCGCGCCCCGCCCCTCCCGTCCCACGTGTGCTCGGCGAGGTCGCGTGTTCTGCCGCCTCCACGGCTGCGGGCCGACAGTTCGTGCGACGTCGGCAGCGGTCACGCGGCGTGTTGCGCGACCTCGGGAGGCGCGGAGGACCGCGTTGGTCCCGTCCGGTCGGCAGGTGAGCGCGGCCGACACCGGCCACCACCCCAGCACGTGGCACCGCCGGGGACCCCCGGGAACGACGAAGGGCCGCCCGGGGGCGACCCTCCGAGCGACGGACGAACGTCAGGCGATCGCGCCCGCGCCGTCCGCGTACGGCCCGATCTTGCCCGTGCGCATGATCCGCTCGAGCAGCTGGTCGAAGTTCCGTGCCATCTCCTGCGCGGACTCGCCCGGCCAGACGTGCAGGGGCTTCGCCGCACCCTGCGCCTGCTGGAGCGACGTGCGCTCCGGCAGCTGCGGCGAGAGCACGAGCGGCCCGAACATGTCGCGGAGCTCCTTGATGCGGAACTGGTGCTCGAGCGACTGCACCCGAGCGCGGTTCACGATGATGCCCAGGGGCTGGAGGCGCGGCGAGAGACCACGACGGATCTCCTCGATCGCGCGGAGGGCCCGGTCAGCGGCGGCGACGGAGAACAGTCCGGGCTCGGTGACGACGGAGACCCGGTCGGAGGCGGCCCACGCGGTGCGGGTCAGCGCGTTCAAGGACGGGGCGCAGTCGATGAGGACGAGGTCGTAGTCGGCCTCGACGTTCGCCAGCGCCTCCTCCAGCTTCCAGATGTCGCGGATCGACGGGTGTGGCCCGTCGAAGTTGATGGCCGAGGGCGACCCGACCATGACATCGATCTTGCCCTGGGAACCCTTCGTCCAGCCGGACGGCGCGATGGCCTGGCGGACGATCTTCTCCTTCGGGTTCTCGAGGACGTCGGCCACGTTGAGGTGACCGGTCAGGTCGATGTCGAGGCCCGTGGAGACGTCCGACTGGGGGTCGAGGTCCACCACGAGGGTGCGCAGACCCCTGGCGAACGCCGCTGACGTCAGGCCGAGCGTCACCGTCGTCTTGCCGACACCGCCCTTGAGGGAGCTCACGCTGAGTACATGCACGATGAGCAACGTTACCGCCAGTAAGGTTGTGAGACCTCAACCCGGGCTGAAAGGGACCTCGTGTTCACCAAGATCCTGGTCGCGAACCGTGGCGAGATCGCCATCCGGGCCTTCCGCGCAGCGTACGAGCTCGGTGCCCGGACCGTGGCGGTCTACCCGTACGAAGACCGCAACTCCCTGCACCGGTTGAAGGCCGACGAGGCCTACCTGATCGGCGAACGCGGCCACCCGGTCCGCGCGTACCTGGACGTCTCGGAGATCATCCGGGTGGCCCGCGAGTCAGGGGCGGACGCGATCTACCCGGGCTACGGGTTCCTGTCCGAGAACCCGGAGCTCGCCGCCGCGGCCGCCGCGGCCGGCATCACCTTCATCGGCCCGGGCGAGCACGTTCTCGAGATGGCCGGCAACAAGGTGACCGCGAAGGAGCACGCCATCGCCGCGGGCGTCCCGGTGCTCGCGAGCACCCCGGCCAGTCGCGACGTCGACGAACTCGTCGCGGGCGCCGAAGCGATCGGGTTCCCGGTGTTCGCGAAGGCCGTCGCCGGTGGTGGTGGTCGTGGCATGCGCCGCGTCGAGACCGCCGCCGAGCTCCGGCCGGCGCTCGAAGAGGCCATGCGCGAAGCCGACAGTGCGTTCGGTGACCCGACGATGTTCCTCGAGATGGCGGTGCTGCGGCCGCGCCACATCGAGGTCCAGATCCTGGCGGACGCCACCGGCACCGACGCCGGCACGATCCACCTGTTCGAGCGGGACTGCTCGGTGCAGCGCCGCAACCAGAAGGTCGTCGAGATCGCCCCGGCGCCGAACCTCGACCCCGCCGTCGCCGCGGCACTGCACCGGGACGCCGTGGCCTTCGCCCGGTCGATCGGGTACGTCAACGCCGGCACGGTCGAGTTCCTGCTCGACACCGTGGGCGAGCGGGCCGGCCAGCACGTCTTCATCGAGATGAACCCGCGCATCCAGGTCGAGCACACCGTGACGGAAGAGGTCACCGACGTCGACCTCGTCCAGTCGCAGATGCGCATCGCCGCGGGAGAGACCCTCGCCGACCTCGGCCTGTCGCAGGACACGGTGTCGGTGCACGGTGCGGCGCTGCAGACGCGCATCACGACCGAGGACCCGACGCAGGGCTTCCGGCCCGACACCGGCCGCATCACCACCTACCGCAGCCCGGGCGGTGCCGGCGTCCGCCTGGACGGCGGCACGGTGGCCACGGGTGCCCAGATCAGCCCGCACTTCGACTCGATGCTCGCGAAGATGACGTGCCGCGGTCGGGACTTCCCGGCGGCAGTCGCCCGCGCGCGTCGTGCCCTCGCCGAGTTCCGGATCCGCGGCGTCAGCACGAACATCCCGTTCCTGCAGGCCGTCCTGGAGGACCCGGACTTCGCCCGCGGTGACGTCTCCACGGCGTTCATCGGCGAGCGTCCGCAGCTCTTCGACGGCCACGTGTCGAAGGACCGCGGCACGAAGGTGCTCAACTGGCTCGCGGACGTCACGGTGAACAAGCCGAACGGCTCGCCGGCCGTGCACGTGGTCGACCCGGCGCTGAAGCTGCCGGCGGCCGACCTCACCGCGCCGCTCCCCGAGGGGCAGCGCGACCTGCTGCTCCGCGTCGGACCGGCCGAGTGGGCTCGTTCGCTCCGCGCACAGACCGCCCTGGCCGTCACCGAGACCACGATGCGGGACGCGCACCAGTCGCTCCTCGCCACCCGGGTCCGCACGAAGGACCTCGTCGCGGTCGCCCCGTACGTCGCCCGGCTCACCCCGCAGCTGCTCAGCGTCGAGGCCTGGGGCGGAGCCACCTACGACGTCGCCCTCCGGTTCCTCGGCGAGGACCCGTGGGAACGCCTGACGTCGCTGCGCCAGGCGATGCCGAACCTCCCGATCCAGATGCTGCTGCGCGGCCGCAACACGGTCGGCTACACGCCGTACCCGACCGAGGTGACGGACGCGTTCGTGGCCGAGGCTGCCGTCACCGGCGTCGACGTGTTCCGGGTCTTCGACGCACTGAACGACGTGAGTCAGCTGCGTCCCGCCCTGGAGGCCGTGCTCGCCACCGGCACGGCCGTCGCGGAAGCGGCGCTCTGCTACACCGGCGACCTCCTCGACCCGGCCGAGGACCTCTACACGCTCGACTACTACCTGCGGCTCGCTGAGCAGATGGTCGACGCCGGTGCGCACGTCATCGGGATCAAGGACATGGCGGGTCTCCTCCGCGCAGGGGCGGCCGAGAAGCTCGTCGCCGCGTTGCGGGAACGGTTCGACCAGCCAGTGCACGTGCACACCCACGACACCGCGGGCGGGCAGCTCGCGACGCTCCTCGCGGCCTCCCGTGCCGGCGCGGATGCGGTCGACGTCGCGGCGGCGCCGATGGCGGGCACGACCAGCCAGCCGAGCATGTCCGCCCTGGTGGCAGCGCTCGCGCACACCGAGCGGGACACCGGCATCGACCTCGGTGCCGTCGGCGACCTCGAGCCCTACTGGGAAGCGGTCCGCCGCGTCTACGCACCGTTCGAGTCCGGGCTCGCCGGGCCGACCGGCCGCGTCTACAAGCACGAGATCCCCGGCGGGCAGCTGTCGAACCTCCGCCAGCAGGCCATCGCGCTCGGGCTCGGCGACCGGTTCGAGCAGGTCGAGGACTGGTACGCCGAGGCGAACCGGATCCTCGGACGCCCGCCCAAGGTCACCCCGTCGTCGAAGGTCGTCGGCGACCTCGCCCTGCAGCTCGCCGCCGTCGACGCCGACCCGGCGGACTTCGAGCAGCACCCCGAGAAGTACGACGTGCCCGACTCCGTGATCGGGTTCATGGCGGGGGAGCTCGGCGACCTGCCCGGTGGCTGGCCGGAGCCGTTCCGCTCGAAGGTCCTGGCCGGCCGTGACGTCCGGATCGCCGTGACGCCGGTGCCGGAGCACGAGCGTGCCGCGCTCGACACCCCGGGGACCGTGCGGCAGCAGGCCCTGAACCGTCTGCTGTTCGAGCAGCCGACCCGGCAGTTCCAACAGGTCCGCGACGAGTTCGGCGACCTGTCGATCGTCCCCACCGTGGACTACCTCTACGGCCTCCGGGCAGGCGAGGAGCACGTCGTGCCGCTCGGCAGGGGCGTGAACCTGCTCGTCGGGCTCGAGGCGATCGGCGAGGTCGACGCGCGGGGCATCCGGACCGTCATGACGACCATGAACGGGCAGCTGCGGCCGGTGGCCGTGCGCGACCGCTCGGTCGTCGTCGAGACCAAGGCCGCCGAGAAGGCGGACCGGTCCGACCCGAAGCACGTCGCCGCCCCGTTCGCCGGGGTCGTGACGCTCAAGGTCGCCGTCGGTGACGTCGTCGAGGCCGGTCAGGCCGTGGCGAGCATCGAGGCGATGAAGATGGAAGCGGCCATCACGGCACCCGTCGCGGGGACCGTCGGCCGTCTCGCGATCCCGGTGACCCAGCAGGTGGACGCCGGCGACCTCCTGGTGGTGCTGCAGTAACGTGACCGTCCGTCCCATCCGCCTGTTCGGCGACCCCGTCCTCCGTTCGCCCGCCGACCCGGTCCGCATCGGGTCCGACGGCATCCGCGAACTCGTGCAGGACCTCATCGACACCGTCCAGGAGCCCGGCCGCGCCGGCGTCGCGGCTCCGCAGATCGGCGTCGGGCTCCGGGCCTTCTCGTACAACGTCGACGGGGAGGTCGGGTACGTCCTCAACCCCGAGGTCGTCGAGACGTCCGGCGAGCCCGAGCTGATGGACGAGGGCTGCCTGTCCGTGCCCGGCCTGGCCTACCCGACGAAGCGCTTCCCGTACGCCAAGGTCCGCGGGGTGGACGTCGACGGCGAGCCGGTGGAGCTCGAGGGGACCGGACTGATGGCCGAGGCCCTGCAGCACGAGTGCGACCACCTGGACGGCACCGTCTACGTGATGACCCTCGACCCGGAGACCCGTCGGCAGGCGCTCCGGGACATCCGCGCACAGGACTGGTTCCACTAGGACGCACGACGTCCTGCGGCTCGCAGGACCGTACGACTGCGCGCCGTGGACCGTCCGCCTTCCGCTGCCGCGTACGGCGTCGTAGGCTCCGGTCGACGACCTCGTGCGCTCCCGACGTGCCGACCCCGAACCGGGGGTCGGAACGGCCGTGTCGTCTGTCCACCGGTTCGCCCGGTCAGCGGGCCCCGGACGACCAGGCAGGGGACGACAGATGCACGACGACACCTCCATCCAGCGGCTGGCGCCACGCGCACCGGGGCAACGACGAGCCGCGACCGTCGCCACGGCGATCGCGGTCGCGGTCGGTCTGACTCTCGGCGCGGTGGTCGGTGCGCCGGTGCGGGCGAGCGCGGCGACCACGGAGTCCGAGGCGGCCGACTACGCCAGCGACGCGTTCGGCGATGCCTGGGACTTCACCAGTGCAGCGGACTTCAACACCGACTTCTCGGGGACACGGGCGACGGTGTCGGGCGGTGCACTCAAGGTGGGACTGACGCCGGGAGACCAGCTGTTCCTGGTGCACTCGATCTCGGGCAGCCTGGCGACCGGCCGGGACGGCGCTCGTCAGCCGGTCGACCCGGCACGGTACTCGCGGCTGACCTTCTCGATGGACCAGCCGCTGACCAAGCGCATCGGCGCGGTGTACTGGTTCACCTGCCGCGAGCAGACCGCGGCGTGCGGCGGCGGCTTCACCTTCCCGGTCGTGCAGGGCCCGCACATCTACACGTTCGACCTCGCGAAGCAGTCGACCCTGCTCGCGAAGGTGCCGTGGCGGTCCGGCAAGAAGGTGGTCTTCCGCCTCGACCCGGTGGTCCTCCCGGGGAACGCCGGTGACACCGGCAAGCAGGCGAGCATCGACTGGGTGCGGCTGCACGCGGCACCGGACGCCTCCCACCCCCACGCCGGCATGCCCGCGGGGACCTACCCGGGCTACACCGTGACCCCGCGACCCCAGCTCGTCGTGGACACCCCGAACCCCACGCAGGGGCAGGACTACGCGACGGCCACCACCGGTCGCCCCTGGAACTTCACCTCGGCCACGGCGACCTCGCACGTCAAGTACTCGAACGCCACCGTGCTGTCCCGCGACAGCCGGGGCATCACCGCCCGGAACACCGGCCCCCACCAGAACGACCCGCAGGTCCACCTGCCGGTCTCGCGGATGGCGGGGAGCACCTACCACTACCTGCAGTGGGACATGCGGTACAACGGACCGTTCGACCTGTCCGGTTCGGCCGGCGGCGGCAAGATGGCCCGGGCGATCTGGAACGTCGCGGGGACGGGCACACCGCAGATCGGCAACGACCTCCTGACCTACTCGAACGGCAACGCCAGCGAGACGAGTGTCGACCTGACGGCACAGAACCCGCTGGACGAGGACGCCCTCACCCCGAAGGCCGGATGGGCCGGACAGACGATCACCGGCCTCCGCTTCGACCCGAACGAGGACCCGGGCAAGGCCGTCTGGCACCTGAAGTCCGTGCACCTGCGCGCGGACCCTGCGGCGACCGGGTCCACCACGGTGACCTTCCACGACAACGCCTGGGTGGCGGGCAGCACCGCGGACGTCACGGTGCGCACCGGCAGCGGGGCGTGGCAGCGCATCGCCACCGGTGTCGCCGTGACGAAGGGGGCGAACTCGGTGCCGTTCCGACTCGGCTCGATGCCCGCCGGCAAGTACGCCGTGCAGGTCACGCTGCGGCACCCGGACGGCAGTTCGGACAACGAGACCGCCGGCGCGCCGGTCGTCATGAAGGCCGGTCCGGTGGCCTCGGTGGACCGCTCGCACGACCCCGTCGGCCGCCTCGACTCCGCGACCGCCGGCAGCGGTGGCGTCACCGTCACGGGCTGGGCGTACGACCCGGACACGCGCAACCCGCTCGCGGTCGCCCTCTACGACGGGAAGACCGGGACGAAGAGCCTCGGACGGGTGTCCACGTCGCTCGCCCGTCCGGACGTCGTCCGGGCACACCCCGCCGCTCCGGCCGCGTCCGGGTACTCCACGACGGTCCGGCTGTCGGCGGGCACGCACGACGTCTGCGCCTACGGGATCAACGTCGGCGCCGGGTCGACGAACCCGCTGCTCGGCTGTCGGTCGGTCACCGTCCGCTGACCTCGTCGCGTCCTCCGGTCGTCGCACCGGGGGACGCCCTCGGGGGACGGAACGTGACACCCGGACGCGGGATTGTCGCACTGTCCTCATCGCGAGGTACGGTGTTCCGCAGTCGGTCACCCGCCGGCGGTTCCCACTCTCCCAGGACGAGCACGATGGCACCCCAGAACGACGAGCTCAGCTCGCACCGCACCCGCACCAACCGCCGCCCCGAGCAGGTCTCGACGAGCACCGCATCGACCGCGGTCCTCGACCCGATCGACGCTCCCGAGGCCCCGCAGGCCTGATCGGCCCGACCGCGACGTCGGTCAGTCAGCCACCGGCCACACCGGCCACGCACTGGAGGCCCGCCACCCGTCCGACGGACGGGTGGCGGGCCTCCAGGCGGTCCGGCCGGTGCCGGGCGCTCAGTGCCGCCGTCGCGACTGCACCACCGGCGTCGCCGTGGTCTGCACCTTCGAGCCCGAGTAGATGTACTCGATGTCCGCGGCGAAGTCCCGGAGGACGACCGAACGCTTGATCGTGAGCTTCGGCGTCAGGTGTCCGGAGGCCTCGGTCAGGTCCGCGTCGACGACCGAGAAGGACCGGACCGACTCGGCACGGGACACCCGTCCGTTCGCGGTGTCCACGGCCTCCTGGACGGCCTGCTGCACCCGCTCGTCGTGTGCCGCCTGCTGCGGGCTGAGCGGCGGGGTGATGCCGCGTGCCTCGCACCAGCCGGGGAGCATCTCGCGGTCCAGCGTGACGAGCGCGGCGACGAACGGCTTGCCCTCACCGACGACGACGACCTGCCCGACGATCGGGTGCTCGCGGATCGCGTCCTCGAGCGGGGCCGGCGCGACGTTCTTGCCGCTCGCGGTGACGATGAGCTCCTTGGCGCGGCCGGTGACGGACAGGATCCCGTCGCCGTCCAGCCGACCGAGGTCGCCGGTGCGGAACCAGCCGTCGCGGAAGGCGGCGGCGGTGGCCTCCGGGTTCTGCCAGTAGCGGTCGAAGACGTCGACGCCGCGGATCAGGATCTCCTGGTCGTCCGCGATCCGGACCTCGACGCCCGGGAGTGCCCGGCCGACCGACCCGATCCGGAGCTCGGTCGCCCGGTTCACCGTCGCGGGGGCGGTCGTCTCGGTGAGCCCGTAGCCCTCGAGGATCTGCACACCGATCGAGCGGAAGAAGTGCGACAGCCGCGGGGAGAGCGGCGCGGAGCCGCTGATGGCGTAGCGGACACGGCCGCCGATCGCGTCCCGGAGCTTGCTGTAGACGAGCCGGTCGAACAGGCGGAAACGCAGGGCGAGCCCGAGCGGGACCCGTCCGGCGGCCACGGCCTCGGAGTGCGCGACGGCGGTGGCGGCGGCGGCGCGGAAGACGCGGCCCTTGCCGCCGAGGTCGGCCTTCTGCTCGGCCGAGTTGTAGATCTTCTCGAACACCCGGGGGACCGCCAGCAGGAACGTCGGCTTGAAGGTGGAGACCGCCCGCATGAGGTCCTTCGTGTCCGGCTCGTGGCCGACCAGGACGCCCGCCGAGACCGACATCGCGGCGATGAACCGTGCGAAGACGTGGGCCATCGGGATGAACAACAGCGTGGAGGCGTCCCCGGCGACGATCTCGGACATCGCCTCGGTCGAGCCCTCCACCGTGGCGGTGAAGTTGTCGTGGCGCAGCACGCACCCCTTCGGCCGGCCCGTGGTGCCCGAGGTGTAGATGATCGTGGCGTCGTCGCGGCCGGAGACGGCGGCGGTGCGGGCGTCGAGCTCATCGTCGGCGATCTCCTCACCGAGGCGAGCCAGGTCGTCCAGGCCACCGCCGTCGATGGTCCAGTGCTGCCCGAGGTGGGGCAGCGCGGGCGCGATGCCGGCGACGCGGCGCGCGTGCTCCTCTTTCTCGACGACGATCGCCACGGACTCGGAATCCGACAGGATGTGGCGGATCTGGTCCGGGGAGCTCGTCTCGTAGACGGGCACGGACACCAGGCCCGCGGTCCACACCGCGAAGTCGACGAGTGTCCACTCCATGCGCGTGCGGGAGAGGATCGCGACGTGCGCCCCGGGCTGCAGACCGGCGGCGACGAAGCCCTTCGCGATGGCGCGGACCCGGGCCAGGACGTCCGCGGCGGCGATGCCGGTCCACGTGTCGCCGGTGCGCTCGGCCAGGATCGGTCGCGCGGGGGTCAGCCGTGCGCGGTCGGACAGCAGGCGGGCGGCGGAGCCGTGGTCGGGGGCGACCGGGCCGGTGTCACCGGCCGGTACTGCCTCGTGCGCGGCGGGCGATCCGCCCGTGCTGGTGGACGTCGTGCGGTCGGCACGCTGATCGGTCACGGCAACTCCCTCGTTGTCCCGTTCGATGTGAGTCCGCTCATCTTCGAGACGGCTCGCGCTCAGCATAGGACGCCTGCCGGGACGTTCGGTGAGTCGCCGCCGAACCGGTAGGCTCCGTGTTCGTGCATGCCATCGGAATCGACATCGGGGGCACCAAGATCGCGGGAGCGGTCGTCACGGAGCTCGGCGAGATCCTCGCCGAGGACCGCGTCGCCACGAACGCTGCGGACCCGGTTGCCATGCTCGACGACGTCGTGTCGATGGTCGAGCGCCTCAGACTCCAGCACCAGGTCGGTGCGGTGGGGGTCGCGGCCCCGGGCTTCATCGACGCCTCGCAGTCGATCGTGTACTACACGCCGAACATCCGCTGGCGGAACGAGCCGCTGCGCCAGAAGCTCCAGGAGCGTCTGGGCGACCTGCACATCACCGTCGACAACGACGCGAACGCCGCCGGATGGGCGGAGTTCCGCTTCGGCGCCGGACGGCTCGTGTCCGACATGACCATGCTCACCATCGGCACGGGTGTCGGCGGCGCGATCGTGACGGAGGACCGGCTGTTCCGCGGTGGCTTCGGCACCGGCGGCGAGATCGGCCACCTGCGGATCGTCCCGAACGGCCTGCCCTGCGGCTGCGGTGCCCGCGGCTGCATCGAGCAGTACGGCTCCGGCCGCGCCCTGCAGCGGATGGCGAACGACGTCGCGGACGCCGGCGGCATCGGTGTCGCCCTGGCCGAAGCGCGTGACGCCAACGGCGGGCACCTCGACGGCGCCGTCGTGGGGGAGCTCATCCTCGCCGACGACCCGGGTGCCCTCGCGGCCCTCCGGCGTCTCGGCCGACACCTCGGCGAGGCCTGCGCGTCGCTGTCGGCCGTGCTCGACCCGCAGCTGTTCGTCTTCGGCGGCGGTGTCGCGAGCGCGGGGGACCGGCTGCTCGAACCGATCAAGCAGGCGTACCTCAACAACCTGCCGGCCCGGGGCTACCACCCGGAGCCGGACTTCGTGATCGCCGAGCTCGTCAACGACGCCGGCGTCGTCGGTGCCGCCGACCTCGCCCGCATCCACGCCCGAACGGCCTGACACCCCCACCCGACGGAGTCGATGATGCTCTACTGGCTGCTGAAGAACTTCGTGCTCGGCCCGCTCATCCTGACCCTGTTCCGGCCGTGGGTGATCGGACGTGAGAACGTCCCGGCCTCCGGCCCGGTCATCTTCGCGTCGAACCACGTGTCGTTCATCGACTCGGTGATCCTGCCGGCCGTGCTCGACCGCCGGATGTCGTTCCTGGCGAAGAGCGACTACTTCACCGGGCGTGGCCTCAAGGGCTGGGCGACGAAGACGTTCTTCAACGCGATCGGACAGCTGCCGATCGACCGCTCCGGTGGCAAGGCGTCCGAGGCCTCGCTCCGCACCGGCCTGCAGGTCCTGGCCCGCGGCGAGCAGCTTGGCATCTACCCCGAGGGCACCCGCAGCCCGGACGGCAAGCTCTACCGTGGCCGCACCGGCATCGCTCGGATGGTCCTGGAGGGCCGGGTCGTGGTGGTCCCCGTCGCCATGGTCGGCACGCGCGAGGTCCAGCAGATCGGCCAGAAGTTCCCGAAGTTCAAGCGGGTCGGCGTCGTCTTCGGCAAGCCGCTCGACTTCTCGCGCTTCGAGGGCCTGGAGACCGACCGCTTCATCCTGCGGAGCGTCACGGACGAGATCATGCACGAGCTCCGCGGGCTGAGCCGGCAGGAGTACGAGGACGTCTACGCGACGAGCGTCAAGGAGCGGGCCACCACGGCCCGCGAGAGCGTCATGCGCGAGCGTCGCACCACCGCCGGACGGTAGGCTCGGACGGTCCCGCATCCGTCGGGACGCCGTCGGCCCGCCGACGGCCGTGCGCGAACCAGAACACCGAGGTGCAGCCTTGTCCGAGTCGATCGACTCCCTCACCCTGCAGGATCCGGACCTGATCGCGGGCCTCGACCACTGGCGCACGCTCCCGATCAAGCAGCAGCCGACGTGGCCGGACCCCGCGGCCGCCGAAGCCGCCTCGGCCGAGATCGCCACGCTGCCGCCGCTCGTCTTCGCGGGGGAAGTGGACCAGCTCCGCGACCGCCTGGCCGCCGCGGCGTCCGGACGGGCGTTCCTGCTGCAGGGGGGTGACTGCGCCGAGACCTTCGCCGGTGCCACCGCCGACTCGATCCGCGACCGCGTCAAGACGATCCTGCAGATGGCGGTCGTCCTCACCTACGGTGCGTCGACGCCGGTCATCAAGATGGGCCGGATGGCGGGCCAGTTCGCCAAGCCCCGGTCGAGCGACCTCGAGACCCGCGGGGACGTCACGCTGCCGGCGTACCGCGGTGACATCGTCAACGGCTACGACTTCACGCCGGAGTCCCGCCAGGCGGACCCGCGTCGACTGGTGCAGGGGTACCACACGGCCGCGTCGACCCTGAACCTGGTGCGCGCGTTCACCCAGGGCGGCTTCGCGGACCTGCGGCAGGTGCACTCGTGGAACAAGGGCTTCGCCGCCAACCCGGCGAACGCCCGCTACGAGAACCTGGCCGCCGAGATCGACCGCGCGATCCAGTTCATGGCCGCCTGCGGTGCCGACTTCGAAGCGCTCAAGCACGTCGAGTTCTACGCCTCGCACGAGGGCCTGCTCATGGACTACGAGCGCCCGATGACCCGGATCGACTCGCGCTCCGGCCAGCCCTACGACACGTCCGGCCACTTCATCTGGATCGGGGAGCGCACGCGTGACCTCGACGGCGCCCACGTCGACTTCCTGTCCCGCGTGCGGAACCCGATCGGCGTGAAGCTCGGCCCGACCACGACGGTCGCCGACATGGAAGCCCTCATCGAGAAGCTCGACCCCGAGCGCGAGCCGGGCCGCCTCACCTTCATCACGCGTATGGGAGCCGGCAAGATCCGCGACGAGCTGCCCAAGCTGCTCGAAGCGGTGAAGGGCATGGACGCCACCCCGTTGTGGGTCACGGACCCGATGCACGGCAACGGCCTGACGACCCCGAACGGCTACAAGACGCGCCGTTTCGACGACGTCGTGGACGAGGTCCTCGGCTTCTTCGAGGTCCACCGCGCGGTCGGCACGTACCCGGGCGGCATGCACGTCGAGCTCACGGGCGACGACGTCACCGAGTGCCTCGGCGGCTCGGAGCACATCGACGAGGCCACCCTGGCCACCCGCTACGAGTCGCTCTGCGACCCGCGGCTGAACCACATGCAGTCCCTCGAGCTCGCCTTCCTGGTGGCCGAGGAGCTCCGCTCGCACCCGTCGGTCACCCGCAGTTGACCGCTGGACCGCCTGCAGGACGGGAGGCCCGACACCGGTCCGGTGTCGGGCCTCCCGTCCGTCGTCGGGCCGTGACGCGCAGCGGGCCCTACTGGTCGTAGGAGAGGGCGATCGTGTCGCCCTTGTGGACCGTGGCCCCGGCGCCCGGGTTCGTGGTCGTGACCGGCAGCTTGCTCTTCCAGTCGTAGAACCCGCAGAGGATGTTCGTGCAGTCCGGGTAGCTGACCTTCAGCCCGAGAGCCTGCAGGGTCGCGGTCGCCTCGTCGATGGTCTTCCCCTCGAGGTCCCTCGGCATCGTGATCGGCGCGGGCCCCTTCGACACGACGACGTCGATGGCCGTGCCCTTGACGACAGGGTCGTCGGCGGGGGCGGCGGAGATGACCTGGCCGGCCGGTGCCGTCTCGCTGAACTGCTGTGTCTGACTGCCGAGCACCAGGCCGACGCCCTGCAGCGTGGCGGTCGCGTCGGCGACGGTCTCGCCGGTGACGTCCGGGACCGCGCCGAGCGAGACGGTGAGCGTGACCGGGCCGCGCTCCGGGTACTGCTCGACGGTGGTGAGGTCGACCGAGCCCGAGCTGTCGCGTCCGGTCGCGGCGATCACGGTGTCGGTGGGGACGTCGGCGGAGAACCGGTACTGCGGGTCCTGGAGGTCGAAGTCGTCGTCGAGCGCCGCGCGGGCGGTGGAGACGGACTGCCCGACGATCGTCGGCAGGCTGATCATCCGCGGGCCGCTCGACACGACGATGCGGATCGCGGTGCCCTTCCGGACCTCGCGGTCGGCGGGCGGCTGGGTCGCGGTGACCAGGCCGGCGGCCACCTGCAGGTCGGGACGGCTCGTGGTGGCCTCGGCGGAACGGAGACCGTTCGACACGAGTGCCTGGCGGACCTGCGAGACGGTCTTGCCCGCGACGGCGGGGATCCGGACGTTGCCGCCCGGCCCGGGGCCGTACCAGGCGGCGATCCCGGCACCGACGACGGCCAGGACGAGCACGATGACCAGGGCGATCCAGCCGCGCCTCCGCCGCTTGGCGGACTTGTCGGCCAAGCGCTGTCCGGCCGGCGACAGGGTCGCGGTCACCGCGCCGGTGCGGCGCGGCCCGGGTGCGTTGCGGTTGCGGGGGCGCGACGGCGTCTCCTGCGTGCCCCGACGGTCCAGGACCGTGGTGTCGTGCTCGCTGGCGTCCTCGACGTCGTCCCCGAAGGCCGCGGCTCCGGGACTGCCACCGGACGGGAGGATCGCGGTCGCGTTCTCGGGGCGGAGCACGGCGGTCCGGTACTGCCCGGTCGCGCGCTGCTGTGCGCCGGCCATGTGGTCGAGCATCTCGCGGGCGTCGAGGGGACGGTCGCGCGGGTCCCGGGCGGTGGCCCACAGGACGAGGTCGTCGAGCTCGGCGGGGACACCCGGCCGTGCCGCGCTCGGCGCGGGGACCGTGTCGTTCGCGTGCTGGTAGGCGATCTGCATCGGCTGCTCGCCCTTGTAGGGCTGCTCGCCGGTGAGCATCTCGTAGAGCATGATGCCGAGCGCGTAGATGTCGCTGCGCGAGTCGGCGGCGCCGCGGGTGACGAGCTCGGGGGAGAGGTACGCGATCGTGCCGAGCAGTGCGGCGCCGGTCGCGGTGTTCGCGGTGGTGGCCCGGGCCAGCCCGAAGTCGCCGAGCTTGATGCGCCCGTCGTCGGCGAGCAGGACGTTCTCCGGCTTGAGGTCGCGGTGCACGATGCCGGCGCGGTGGGCCGAGGCCAGGCCGGCGAGCACGGCGCGGAGGATGTCCGTCGCCTGCTCGGGCGTCAGCGCGCGGTGTTCGTGCAGCAGGTCCCGGAGCGTGATGCCCGGGATGTACTCCATGACGATGTAGACGCAGTCGTCCTCGGCGCCCTGGTCGTAGACGCCGACGAGGTTCGGGTGGGACAGGCGGGCGGCGGAGCGGGCCTCCTGGATGAAGCGCTCCCGGAACGCCTGGTCGTCCGCCAGGTGCCCGTGCATGATCTTCACCGCGACCCGGCGCTCCAGCCGGACGTCGGTCGCCAGGTACACCGTCGCCATGCCGCCGCGCGCGATGCGGGAGCGGACGCGGTACCGCTGATCGATCATGCGACCGATCATCGGGTCCGTGGCGGCGTTCGTGGTCATCTGCGGCATTCTACGAATCCGGACGGGGAGGACCGGCACCGGCGCACCGGTCGTTACACGATCTCGACCGGAGGGATGACCCGGCGCTGCGGATCGACCGGAGGTCAGAGCGAGCGGAGCCAGGCGTGGGCCGACTGCTCCCACTGGGCGTAGGCCTTCGGGTACGCGGACCGCTGGACGGCCTGCGCCGCCTCGGTCACGCTCATCGACGACCAGCCCGGGATGTCGAGCAGACCGGCGGTGACGCCGGGGTTCGGGTTGCGCGAGCCGCCGAAGAAGAGCTCGGACGCGTACACGGTGTCCTGGAGCTGGCCCGGCGTGCCCCAGCCCTGGCTCGGACGCTGCTGGAACAGGCCGACGGAGTCCCGGTCGCCGTGTGCGAGGTTCCGGAGGTTCGACTCCTGCATCGCGGTGGCCAGCGCGATGACGAGGCCCCGGTCCGAGACGCCGAGTGAGCGGCCGACGCGGACGATGGTGGCGGCGTTGGTGCGCTGCTCGGTGGAGAGCGACGGGCCGCTCGAGGGCAGGACGAGCGTGCTGCCGGCGTAGATCGTGCTCGTGTAGGTCAGGCCGTTCGCCGCGAGGAGCGACGAGACCGAGACCCCGTGCGTGGTGGCGACCGAGACGATGGTGTCGCCGTTGCCGATGGTGACCGAGCCGGCGCGACGCACGGTGGCGGTCGTGGTGGGCGCGCCACTGGCTGCCGACGGCCCGGCGGTGGTGGCGGTCTTCGTGGCACTCGACCGTCCGGCCGGGACGCGCAGGGACTGACCGGGGTAGATCACGCTGCGCTGCGAGAGCTCGTTGGCGGTGAGGAGCGCGGCGGTGGAGACGCCGACCTTCGCCGCGATGCCGGAGACGGTGTCGCCCTGCTTGACGTGGTAGCTCGCGGTCGTGGCGGTCGACGTGACCGCTCCGCCGACCGGGGTCGAGGCGAGCCGGAGGGTCTGTCCGGCGTGGATGATCGTGTTCCAGCCGAGGCCGTTGCGGACCAGGATCTCCTGCGCCGACAGGCCGTACCGTGCGGCGATGCCGGAGACGGTGTCCCCCTGGCGCACGGTGTAGGTCGTGGGGGCCGCGGAGCGCGTGGCGGCGACGGTGCTTACCACCGGCTTCTGCTGGCGGGCGACCGCGGTGGCGAAGACCGGCCCGGAACCGAGGTCCCGGTCCTCGTCGACGTGTCGGCGGCCGGACTCGTCGTCGTGGCGCTGCTCGAGGTGGGCGATCGGTCCGGTCAGGCCGGCTGTCACCGCGATCGTGCCGGCGAGGACGATCGGCATCGTCGCGAAGCGCGACGATCGGAGGCGTCGGGCTGCCTCGTCGGGGGTCGTGTCCCTGTCCACGGTCGTTCTCCTGTCTGGCGCACGTCGTCGGTACGGGGTTGGTCTGTCGGCCGTGTGCGCACACACGGCACACCCAGGTGACCACACGCTGACATGCTGTGATTCCCAAGTCAACCAGAGCGCCGGAAGTTGTGCTCGTGACTGGTGTGACTTCTGTGACTGATGTGACTCGATCGACCCGGATCGGGCGTGCTCCACGGGCTCGCGCGCCAAGGTGCTGCGCGGGTCCGCCCGGCTCTGGCACGATGGGACCCGTGAGTGCTGCCCTTCCCGGAGACGACGCCCTGTCCGAACGCTGGTTGACCGTGCCCGACCTGGTCGACCTCCTGGGGGTGAGCCCCGGCCGCGTCCATCGTCTGTTCGAGGAGCGGACCCTGCTGCCCGCCCGCGTGGACGGCGTCCTCCGCGTCCCGAGCGAGTTCCTCGACGACACCGAACCGCTGCCCTCGCTGCGCGGCACCCTGATCGTCCTCGGCGACAACGGGCTCACCGACGACGAGGCCGTCCGGTGGATGCTCACCGAGGACGACGCGATGGGGACGACGCCGATCGCCGCGCTCCGGGCGAACCGCAAGGCCGAGGTTCGGCGCGCCGCGCAGTCGCTGCTGTAGCACCGGCCGACGCGACCGACCGACGGACGGGAGGTTCGACACCAGCTGGTGTCGGGCCTCCCGTCCGTCCGGGGTCGCGCCCGATCAGGCGGAGCGGCGGCTGACCGTGTCCGCGAGCGACGCGAGCTGTTCGCGCGCCGACGGCGTCAGCGGCGACGCGTCGAGCGCGGCCTTCGCCCGCTGGACGTGCCGCTCGATGGAACGTTCGACCGCACTGACCGCACCCGAGTCGGTGAGGGTCGCACGGAGCATCTGCACCTGGTCGTCGTCGAGGTCCGGGTCGCCGAGCAGCTCGTCGAGCAGCTGGCGCGCGCCGACCGGGAGGGACTTGCGGGCGGTCGCGACGAGCACGGTGCGCTTGCCCTCGCGGAGGTCGTCACCGGCGGGCTTGCCCGTGACCTCGGGGTCTCCGAACACGCCGAGCATGTCGTCGCGCAGCTGGTACGCCACGCCGAGGGGGAGTCCGAACGACCGGAGGCCGTCGAGCTGGCTCTCGCTGGCGCCCGCGATGAGCGCGCCGATGAGCAGCGGTGCCTCGACCGAGTACTTCGCGGACTTGAAGACGATCACCCGCTGCGCCCGGACGAGCTGTTCGGCGTCGTCGACCGTCGGCCAGGCGGTCTCCTCGTGGATGTCGAGGTACTGACCCGCGGTCACGTCGAGCCGCATCGTGTGGAACTCCTGGCGGACGATCCGCGCGCGCACCGGGTCGAGCAGCGCGAGGGCCTCGTCGAAGAGGGAGTCGCTGAGTGAGAGCAGCATGTCGCCGAGGAGCAGTGCGGCGTTCGTGCCGTAGAGCGCGCGGTCGCCCACCCAGCCGGAGTCGGCGTGCTGCGACTCGAAACGGCGGTGCGCTGCCGGACGCCCGCGACGGGTGTCCGAACGGTCCATGATGTCGTCGTGCACCAGTGCTGCGGCGTGGAAGACCTCGAGCGCGGCGGCGGCGGTGACGATCGCCTCGGCCGTGGTCTGTCGGGCGCCTTCCGACAGCGGGTCGAACGAGCCCGAACGGCCCGCCACGGACTGCCAACCCCAGTAGCAGAACAGTGCCCGGAAGCGCTTCCCCCCGGACAGCAGGTCCCGGGCGAACGTGTCGAAGGAGACCAGGTCGGGACTGATCGCCGCGAGGCGGTCGCGCTGCTCGTCGAGAGCCCGATCGATCCGCGCCGAGACGAGGTCCACTAATCGCGTACTCTCAGCCACGGTCCTTACCTTAGTGGGTGGTCCGGTCGTAAGATCGATCCACCCCTTCCACCGCGTCGATCCCAGGAACCAGAGGGAACCAAGATGCCACTCTCGGAGCAAGAGCAGCGCCTCCTCGAAGAGATGGAGCGGAGCCTCTACCAGAACGACTCCGACTTCGTGGCGCGCGTCACCCGCCGCCAGGGCCGTCCGACGTACACCGCGATCACGATCGGTGTCCTGATCGGCCTCGTCGGCGTCGGTGTGATCGTCCTCGGGCTCGTCATCAAGCAGCCCCTGATCGGTGTGCTCGGTTTCGTCGTGATGTTGGCCGGGGTGCTCTTCGCCCTCCGCCCGGGTGGTCGGACCCCGACGGCCCGTCCAGCGCGTGCCGCGTCCGCGCGCTCCGCCCGGACCGGAGCGCGACCGGCTCGCGGATCCTCCGGCGGCTCCTTCATCGACCGGATGAACGAGCGCTGGGACAAGCGCAACCAGCAGGACTAGCTCCTCCACATCCCTCCACGGGGTCGGCCTTCCCAGGCCGGCCCCGTTTTTTCGTGCTCCCGCAGACCTTGCTGGCTGCGCAACACCGGTGTTCGTCTTCGACGCCGCCGCATGACGCGGCGTGTTGGACGAACACCGGTGTTCTGCGCGCCCGGATCCCTCCACTGCGCTCCACTCGGACGGGAGGCGCGTGGTTGCGCGGATCGGGCGGGGTGCAGCCGCGCGCGGGTGCCCCCAGTAGGGGTGTCGGAGCCTGAGAGTGGGGCGCGAGAGCAGCGAAGTGGAGGGAAGTGGAGTAGCGTGGGGCGAGACGAAGACCGGTGGAGCTGAGGGGAGGCCCCGAGTGCTGCTCGGTACCCATGCCCCGAAGCTCGACGAGAAGGGTCGCGTGATCCTGCCCGCCAAGTTCCGGGACGAACTCTCCGGCGGTCTCGTCATGACCCGCGGCCAGGAACGGTGCGTGGTCGTCTTCAGCGCCAGGACCTTCGAGGAACTCCACGAGCGGATCCGCCAGGCGCCGATGACGTCGAAGCGGACCCGTGACTACATGCGCCTGTTCCTCTCCGGAGCGAGCGCCGAACAACCCGACAAGCAGAACCGCGTCACGATCCCGCAGAACCTCCGCGAGTACGCGGGGCTCGAGCGGGACCTGACGGTCATCGGCAGCGGTGACCGCGCCGAGATCTGGTCGACCAGCGCGTGGGAGGCCTACTACGCGGAGACCGAAGAGGCCTTCGCCGAGAACGACGAGGAGGTGATCCCGGGGATCTTCTGATCCGTGGATCGAGACTCCCAGCCGTCCGCCCTGACACACCTTCCCCGGTGTCAGGTCGCATGGATGGGGATCCGGACCCACGGCCCAGGAGTCCAGGGGCGCACATGGCAGCACCGGAGAAGTTCCCGCACACCCCCGTGATGCTCGAGCGGATCGTCGACCTCTTCACGCCGACGCTCGACGGCCCGGGCAAGGTCGTCGTCGACGCGACGCTCGGCATGGGCGGGCACTCGGCGGGCCTGCTCGAGCGATTCCCGGAGCTCACGCTCGTCGGGCTCGACCGCGACACGGACGCCCTCGGCATCGCGGGGGAGCGGCTCGCCCGCTTCGGCGACCGCGTGCGCCTCGTGCACACCGTGTACGACGAACTGCCGGAGGCGCTCGACGGCCTCGGCATCGACGCGGTCGACGGTGTGCTCTTCGACCTCGGCGTCTCGTCGCTGCAGCTCGACCGTGCCGAGCGCGGCTTCGCCTACAGCCAGGACGCCCCGCTCGACATGCGCATGGATCGGACGCAGGGCATCACCGCCGCCGAGGTCCTCGCCGACTACGACGAGCGCGAGCTGCGCCGGATCTTCCAGCGCTACGGCGAGGAGAAGCTCGCCGGCCGGTACGCGAAGGCGATCGTCGAACGCCGGGCCGAGCGCCCGTTCACGATGTCCGGCGACCTCGTCCAGGTGCTGCACGACGCCACCCCGGTCGCGATCCAGCGGCAGGGGCACCCGGCGAAGCGGGTGTTCCAGGCGCTCCGGATCGAGGTCAACACCGAACTCAGCGTCCTCGAGCGGGCGATCCCCGCCGCGCTCGACCGCATCCGGGTCGGCGGCCGCCTGGTCGTCGAGTCCTACCAGTCGCTCGAGGACCGCATCGTGAAGCGCGCCCTCGTCGAACGGACCACCTCCAGCGCCCCGGCGGACCTGCCGGTGGAGCTCCCCGAGCACGCACCGACCTTCGCCCTGGTCGTCAAGGGCGCCGAGCAGGCCGACGAGGCCGAGCGCGCCGCCAACCCCCGAGCTACCCCCGTGCGCCTGCGCGCGGCCGAGCGGATCCGGAAGTGACATGAGCACGAACCTCGCACTCGTCGACCCTGCCGTCGCCCCGTCGCGCGCGCCGCGTCCGGACCACGTCCGACCCGAGCGGAAGCGCCCGGAGCTCGTCGAGGTCACCCCGACCAAGGCGCAGCGCCGTGCCCGACCGCGGGTGGCCTACGCCATCGTCGCGATCGCCGCGCTCGGGCTGCTGCTCCTGGCCCAGCTCGGCATCAGCATGGGGCTCAGCCAGGGCGCCTACACACTCAGCTCGTTGAAGACCGAGCAGACCGGACTCACGCGGACCCAGGCGTCCCTGTCCGAGGGGCTCAAGGTGCTCGAGTCGCCGCAGAACCTGGCCCGCAACGCGCAGGCCCTCGGCATGATCGCGAACTCGACGCCGGTGTACCTCGACCCGAAGACCGGCACCGTCTACGGCACGCCGACGCCGGCGACACCGGAAGAGGCGACCGGCAACACCGCGAACCAGGTCCCGAACTCCCTGCTCGGCGACGTGCCGCTCGCCGCGAAGCAGGGCGACACCGCGACGAGCAAGGAGAACAGCACGACTGCTCCGGCCGCTGGTGCGGTGGCTGCGACGGCCCCCGCCGACACTGGGAAGGCCGGGGCGTCCAGCGCGTCGGACCAGGGTTCGACCAAGTCCTCCGTAGAGTCCGACGCGAACCAGCTCCAGGCACCCACGACCCGGTGACCGAGGGCTCAGCACCACCCCGGGAAGGCCGCTCGTGACGAAGACGCTCCGCAACCGACGACTGCGCTACAGCGTCGTGATGATCGCCGTGATCGCGCTCGTCGCGGTGTTCGTGGTCCGACTGGTCGACATCCAGGTCGTGCAGGCCGACGAGCTGTCGAAGGCCGCCGAGTCGAAGCGCAGCATCCCGGTGACGCTCTACGGCACCCGCGGCACGATCGTCGACCGCGACGGCACGGCCCTGGCAGAGAGCGTGGTCCGGTACAACATCACGACGTCGCCGCGACTGGTGAAGGCCTTCGACGGCAAGCTCGGCGGGACCCGCGTCAAGGAGATCTCGGTCGACCAGGCGCTCAGCGCGATCGCGAAGGCCTCCGGCGGTGAGGTCGCCACGATGCAGGCGAACATCGCGGCCGACCCGAAGTCCGACTTCGCCTACCTGGTCAAGGGGATCGACGTCGCGCACTACGAGGCCGTCCGCGCCCTCCAGGTGCCGTGGCTCTACCCGGAGCAGCAGGCCGCACGGTCCTACCCGACCGGGGCCGCCACCGGCAACGTGACCGGCTTCATGGGGACCGACGGTGCCCAGGCCGGCCTCGAGCTGGCGTACCAGAAGTGCCTGGCCGGCACGAACGGCTCCGAGACGTACGAGCGCGGTGAGGACGGCGTGCAGCTGCCGGGCAGCACCGTGACGCAGAAGCGCGCGAAGGACGGCGGCACGCTCGTCACCACGATCGACAGCGACCTGCAGTACATGGCGTCGCAGGACATCGCCGACGCCGCGCAGCAGCTCAGGGCCGAGTCCGCCACCGCCACCGTGGTGAACGCGAAGACCGGCGAGGTCCTGGCCGTCGCCGACTACCCGACGGTCGACCCGAACGACGTCGACGCGACGAAGGACCCGGGCGCCTACGGCTCCCGCGCCCTGACCGCCGCCTACGAGCCCGGTTCGACGATCAAGGCCGCGATCGCCGCCGCCCTCATCGACAAGGGGCTGGCGAGCCCGACGACCCAGGCCGTCGTGCCGTACTCGCGGACGTTCCCCTGGGGCGGCACCATCCACGACTCCGAGTTCCACCCCACCGAGAACCTCACGCTCACCGGCATCCTCCGGGACTCCTCGAACGTGGGCATCACGGAGCTCGGCTCGAAGCTGACCCCCCAGCAGCGCTACGACGTGATGCGCGAGTTCGGCCTGTTCGAGCCCGAGCCGGCGATCGACTACCCGGGCCAGCCGACGATGGACTACGGCGCGAGCCCGCAGTGGGACAAGCAGACCGACATCAACTCGATGTTCGGCCAGGGCATCTCGACCACGGCCATGCAGATCTCGAGCGTCTACCAGACGCTCGCGAACCAGGGTGTGCGGATCCCGCTGCACATGGTGAAGGGCTGCCAGACCGAGGACGGCACGACCATCGACGCGCCCGACGTGCAGAGCAAGCGTGTCGTGTCGGCCGCCGCGGCGACCCAGACGGTCGACATGCTGCAGAGCGTCGTGACCGGCGGCACCCTGGTCGGCATGAAGCCGATCTCGGGCTACAACATCGCCGCGAAGACCGGAACGGCCGAGGTCGCCGACGGTGCGAAGGGCTACGGCGCGGATCGCATCATCTCGGTGGCCGGAATGGCCCCCGCCGAAGACCCCCAGTATGTTGTCACGGTGACGTTCACGAAGCCGCAGACCACCAAGTGGTCGAGCGGAGCGGCTCCGGCGTTCCGCACACTCATGTCCCAGGTGCTCGAGAAGTACCGAGTCGCCCCCTCCACGACCCAGGCACGGACCTACCCGTCGACCTGGTAGGCCGACCCGTCCACGTGGTGAGGAAGAAGGAGCACTTGTCAGCACGGATCCCCCCGGTCCTCCGGCCCGAACACCCGACCCCGCGGCCGGTCGCCGAACTCGCGAACGCCTTCGGGCTCCGGGTCGTCGGGTCGCTCGACGGCGTCGAGACGACCGGCGTCACCCTCAGTGCCGCCGAGGTGCAGCCCGGTGACCTGTTCGTCGGCGTCCACGGCGCGAACCGCCACGGCGCAGAGTTCGCCGCTGACGCCGCCGAGCGCGGTGCTGTCGCGGTGCTGACCGATGCCGACGGCGTGGCGGTCGCCGAGCCGTCCGGCCTGCCGGTCCTGGTCGTCGACGACCCCCGGGCAGCGCTCGGGGACGTCTCCGCGTGGGTGTACCGCACGAACCCGGACGAGGCCGAGCTCCCGCAGCTCTTCGCCGTCACCGGGACGAACGGCAAGACGAGCACCTCGTACATCCTCGAAGGCATCCTCAGGCAGCTCGGCCTGGTCACCGGTCTGAGCTCGACCGCCGAGCGCCACATCGGTTCGCTCAGCGTCACCAGCCGTCTCACCACGCCCGAGGCCAGCGAGATGCACGCGCTCCTCGCCCGGATGCGCGAGAGCGAGGTCCGCGCCGTGGCCGTCGAGGTCAGCGCCCAGGCCCTCAGCCGGCACCGCGTCGACGGCATCGTCTTCGACGTCGTGGCGTTCACGAACCTCAGCCACGACCACCTCGACGACTACGCCGACATGGAGGAGTACTTCCAGGCGAAGCTGCCGCTGTTCCAGCCCGAGCACGGCCGGCGCGGTGTCGTCTCGCTCGACACCGACTGGGGCCACCGCGTCGTCCAGGACTGCCGGATCCCGGTGACCACCATCACCGTGCACCCCGAGGTCGAGGCCGAGTGGCACGTCGACATCGTCGAGGCCCACGCCGCGTACACCGAGTTCCGCCTGACCGGACCGGAGGGCCGCGAGCTGATCACCCGCGTCCCGCTGATCGGGTGGCACATGGCGGCCAACGCCGCCCTCGCCATCGTCATGCTCGTCGAGGGCGGGTTCGAGCTCGGGGCGATCGCGCACGCGCTCGAGACCAACCACCGCACCTACGCCGACGAGCGGGACGGCACCGTCGTCAGCGCCATCGAGTGCTACCTGCCCGGTCGCACGGAGCGCGTCTCCGGCAACTCCGGCCCGAGCGTCTACGTCGACTTCGGGCACAGTCCGGACGCCTTCCTCAACACCCTCGCCGCGGTGCGCCAGTTCACGCCCGGCAAGGTCGTCATGCTGTTCGGCGCCGACGGCGACCGCGACACGACGAAGCGTGCGGACATGGCCCGGGTGGCCGCCGAGGGGTCCGACATCCTCGTCGTCACCGACCACCACCCGCGGTTCGAGGACGCCGCGTCGATCCGGAAGACCCTGGTCGATGCCGCCCGCGCCGCGTACCCGGAGCACGAGATCCACGAGGTGAGCCCGCCCGAGGCCGCCATCCGCGCCGCGGTCGCCCTGGTCGGCGAGGGGGACTCGATCCTCTGGGCCGGCCCCGGCCACCAGGACTACCGTGACATCCAGGGCGTGCGGACGCCGTACTCGGCACGTGACGAAGCCCGCGCCGCACTCCGCGAAGCCGGCTGGGAACCGAACTCCGGCCCGGCGGAGGACGCCCGATGATCGCGCTGACCCTCGCCGAGATCGCCGCCGCGGTCGACGGCGAGCTCGTCCACGGTGCCGCCGACTCCAGCGTCGACGGCTCGGTGGAGACGGACTCCCGGCTCGTCGCCCCCGGCAGCGTCTTCTTCGCCCTGCTCGGCGAGGAGACGGACGGACACCGCTTCGTGCCGTCCGCCGCCGCCGCCGGTGCCGCACTGGTGGTCACCGAGCGTGCCGTCGACCTGCCCGCCGACTCCGCCACCGCCCAGATCGTCGTCGCCGACGGGTACGCCGCACTGGCCGCCCTGGCGCACGAGGTCGTCGCGCGCGTCCGCGCCGGCGGGTCACTCCGCGTGGTCGGGATCACCGGCTCGAACGGCAAGACGAGCACGAAGAACATGCTCCGCACGATCCTGTCCCGCGCCGGTGAGACCGTCGCGCCGGAGGGCTCGTTCAACAACCACGTCGGCGCCCCGGTCTCGATGCTCCGCATCACGACGGACACCCGGTTCCTGGTCGTCGAGATGGGCGCGAGCGGCATCGGCCACATCGCGAAGCTCGTCCGCATCGCCGAGCCGGACGTCGGTGTCGTGCTGAAGGTCGGTCTCGCCCACGCCGGCGAGTTCGGCGGGATCGAGGCCACCGAGCGCGCCAAGTCCGAGATGGTCACCGACCTCCCGGCCACCGCGACCGCACTCCTCAACGTCGACGACGACCGCGTGGCGCGGATGCGCGAGCGCACGGACGCCCGCGTGGTCGGCTTCGGCACGTCCGCCGCGGCGGACTACCGCATCAGCGGTGTCACCACGGACCGCGAGGGCACCCGCTTCACGCTCACCGCGCCTCCCGTCGGTGACACCGCGCCGACACCCGACGACGTGACGGGAGGCCCGTCCGACGTCCTCGAGACCGTCGACGTCCGCCTCGCCATCCTCGGCGAGCACCACGCGATGAACGCGGCCGCCGCCCTGACGGTGGCGCACCTCTGGGGTGTGCCGCTCGCCGACGGTGCCGAGGCCCTCGCGTCGATGACGCGTGCCGAGCGCTGGCGCATGGAGTTGCTGCAGGGCCCGGACGGGGTCACCGTCATCAACGACGCCTACAACGCCTCACCCGACTCGACCGCCGCCGCACTGCGGACGCTCGCGCAGGTCGTCCGACCGGGGGAGCGCACCGTCGCCGTCCTCGGCGAGATGGCCGAGCTCGGGGAGTTCTCGGTGGAGGAGCACGACACGATCGGTCGACTCGTCGTGCGCCTCGGCATCGGACAGCTCGTGGTCGTCGGCCGCGGTGCCATGCCCATCCACCAGGCCGCCACCCTCGAGGGATCGTGGGACGGCGAGTCCGTGTTCATCGAGGACGTCGACGACGCCGTCCGTGCCCTCCAGGAACTCGTGCGTCCGGGTGACGTCGTCCTGGTCAAGTCCTCGAAGTCGGCCGGGCTGCGGTTCCTCGGCGACCGCCTCGGAGGTGTCCCCGAATGATCGCGCTCCTCGTCGCCGGCGCTGTGTCGCTGGTGTTCACACTGCTGCTCACGCCGCTGTTCATCAAGCTGTTCCACCGACTCGGGTGGGGGCAGTTCATCCGTGACGACGGTCCGCAGTCGCACCACACGAAGCGTGGCACCGCCACCATGGGCGGCATCGTCCTGATCCTCGGCGCGGTGCTCGGCTACTTCGTCGGACACCTGGTCGGTCGGGACCCGCTGACGCTGTCCGGGCTGCTCGTCCTGTTCCTCATGGTCGGGCTCGGTGTCGTCGGCTTCGTCGACGACTTCCTCAAGGTCCGCCGCCAGCGGAGTCTCGGGCTCGGCGGCTGGGCGAAGGTGCTCGGACAGGTCATCGTCGGTGTGGTCTTCGCCACCATCGCGCTCGTCGTCCCGGCGGACAGCGGCAAGCCGCCGGCATCGACCATGATCTCGGCGATCCGGGACGTCCCGTGGCTCGACTTCATGGCCCTCGGCACGGTCATCGGCACGATCCTGTTCCTGGCGTGGATCGTGCTGCTCACGGTGTCGACCTCGAACGGCGTCAACGTCGCCGACGGGCTCGACGGCCTGGCGACCGGATCGAGCATCCTGGCGATCGGGTCCTACGTCATCATCGGGTTCTGGCAGTCGAACCAGATCTGTGGCGGCGCCCGGATCGACGAGAGCACGAAGCACGCCTGCTACACCGTCACGGATCCGCTCGACCTGGCGGTCGTCGCGGCCGCGGTCTGCGGTGGCCTGATCGGCTTCCTCTGGTACAACACGTCGCCGGCGCAGATCTTCCTCGGCGACACCGGCTCCCTCGGGCTCGGCGGCGCGCTGGCCGGCCTGGCGATCCTCAGCCGCACCGAGCTGCTGCTCATCCTGATCGGCGGCCTGTTCTTCATCGTCACCGGCTCGGTCATCCTGCAGCGGGCGTACTTCAAGATCACGCACGGCAAGCGCATCTTCCGGATGAGCCCCCTGCACCACCACTTCGAGCTCAAGGGCTGGGCCGAGGTCACCGTCGTCGTCCGGTTCTGGATCATCGCGGGGCTCTGCGTCGCGGCCGGGGTCGGACTGTTCTACCTGGAATGGATCGCACGAGTCCAATGAGCGAACGCCTGAACGGTCTCGACAGCTGGCACTCCGAGGGCTGGAAGGGGCTGCGGGTCGCCGTGCTCGGCCTCGGTGCCACCGGGTTCTCGGTGGCGGACACCCTCGCCGAGCTCGGCAGCGACGTCGTCGTCTACTCGACCGACGCCCCCGCCGACAGCGTCGAACTGCTGGACGTCATCGGCGCGCGCTTCGTGCAGACGCCGCTCGACACGGTGCCCGCGGAACTCGTCGAGCAGGCACCCGACCTGGTCGTCGTGTCGCCGGGCCTGCCGCCGCACAACCCCACCGTCGTCTGGGCGCACGAGCACGGCGCGGTCTGGGGCGACATCGAGCTCGCCTGGCGTGTCCGCGACAAGGTCGTGAAGGGCCCGGTCGCCGCTCCGTGGGTGACGATCACCGGGACGAACGGCAAGACCACCACCACGCAGCTGACCACGGCGATGTACGCCGCCACCGGACTGCGCGCCGTGGCCTGCGGCAACATCGGCGTCCCGGTGCTCGACGTGGTCCGCGACCCGGAGGGCTTCGACGTCCTCGTCGTCGAGCTGTCCAGCCACCAGCTGCACTCGATGGCCTCCGAGGGCCCCGGTGCCGTCGTGCCGCTCGCCTCGGCGTGCCTCAACATCGCCGACGACCACCTGGAGTGGCACGGGTCGGCCCAGGCCTACCGCGCGGCGAAGGCGAAGGTCTACGAGCGCACGGTGATGGCCTGCGTCTACAACACCGCCGACGACGTGACCCGCCGCATGGTGGAGGACGCCGACGTCGTCGAGGGCTGCCGCGCGGTCGGCTTCTCGCTCGGCGTGCCGGCCCCCGGTGACGTCGGGGTCGTCGAGGACGTGCTCTGCGACCGCGCCTTCACCGAGGACCGCCGGAACAGCGCGCTCGAGCTCGCGACCGTCGCGGACCTCGAGACCGCCGGGCTCGACAGCCCGCACATGACCGCCAACGTGCTGGCCGCCGCGGCGCTCGCCCGCGCCGGGTCCGTCCCGCCGAGCGCGATCCGCTCCGCCGTGCAGGCCTTCCGCTCGGACCACCACCGCACCGAGTCCGTCGCCACCGCCGGCGGCATCGCCTGGGTCGACGACTCGAAGGCGACGAACCCGCACGCCGCCACCGCCTCGCTGTCGGCGTTCGACTCCGTGGTGTGGATCGTCGGCGGGCTCTTCAAGGGCGTCGACATCGACGGCCTGGTGGAGCGCTTCGGGCCCGGGGTCCGAGGCGTCGTCGTGATCGGCACCGACCGCGCCCCCGTCCTGGAGGCATTCGCACGACACGCGCCGACGGTCCCGCTGCTGCAGGTGGAAGCGCTGGACACTGGACAGGTCATGCCCGAGGCGGTCCGGCATGCCGCATCGGTCGCGAGGCCGGGCGACACGGTCCTCCTCGCCCCGGCCGCCGCGTCCTTCGACCAGTTCGGTTCCTACGCCGACCGGGGCGAACGTTTCGCGGCAGCGGTCCACGAGCACCTGGGAGGCGACGCCGATGGCGACACCGACGGATCTGCCGGCGAACGGCCGTAGTGCCCGAGCCCGTGCCGGAGCAGCGGGAGCCGCAGCCGGCGCCCGTGTGAGTTCCGGGGTGGACGGCGCCCGCCGTCGCTCGAACGGCGCGGTCGTGGCCGTCAAGAACGTCTTCGTGGCCGAGTCCACCACGTTCTACACGATCCTCGGCGTCACGCTCTTCCTCGTCGTCTTCGGCGTCGTGATGGTCCTGTCGTCGTCGAGCGTGGAGGAGTACCGCTACAAGCACGGCTTCTTCGGCGCCTTCGCGAAGCAGGGCCTGTACGCGCTCATCGGCGTGCCGTTGATGCTCGTGGTCAGTCGGCTCTCCGCCGAGTTCTGGCGCCGCTGGGCGATGCGCATCCTCCTTGCCGGGCTCGTCCTGCAGCTGCTGGTGTTCAGCCCGATCGGCATCTCGGTACAGGGCAACCGGAACTGGATCGGCATCGGCGGGTTCACCGCCCAGCCGTCCGAGATCCTCAAGCTCGCCCTGGTGCTCGGCATCGGCGCGGTGCTGTTCCGCAAGCGCGAGAAGCTGCACGACTGGCGTGAGGTCTTCATCCCCGTCGGGCTCGCGACCGCCGTCTCGATCGGGCTCGTCCTGGTCGGCGGCGACCAGGGCACGGCCATGATCATGATGATCCTGGTCTTCGGCAGCCTGTTCGTCGGTGGTGTCCGCCTGCGGCACCTCGCGGTGGGGGTCGTGGCGATCGCGGTCATGCTGCCGATCGTGACCACGGCCTCCAGCTCGCGGCAGTCCCGCATCAGCGCGTGGCTCTCCGGCTGCACCGACTCGAACCAGGCGCAGGACCTCTGCTGGCAGCCCGTCCACGGCATGTGGGCGCTGGCGTCCGGCGGGGTGTTCGGCGTCGGTCTCGGCAACTCGAAGCTCAAGTGGTCGTGGTTGCCCGAGGCGGACAACGACTACATCTTCGCGATCGTCGGCGAGGAACTCGGGCTGATCGGTGCGGTCGTCGTGCTGGCCCTGTTCGTCGTCCTGGCGATCGGCATGATCCGGGTCATCCGCCTGTCCCCGGACCCCTTCGTCCGCACCGTCACCGGCGGCGTCCTCGCCTGGGTGATCGGGCAGGCGCTCGTCAACATCGCGGTCGTGCTGGGGCTCCTGCCGGTGCTCGGTGTGCCGCTCCCACTCATCTCAGCCGGTGGTTCGGCGCTCATCATGACGCTCGTCGCCATCGGAGTCGTGCTGTCCTTCGCACGTGACCTGCCCAGCCGCTCCGGTGGCAGTGTGCGCGGCACCACCGTCCCGGAACCCGGGACACGGAACGGAGCCCTGCGGTGAGCCGCTTCCTCTTCGCCGGCGGCGGGACCGCTGGCCACGTGAACCCGCTGCTCGCGGTCGCCGACCGACTGACCCAGCGGTCCCCGGAGGACGAGGTCCTGGTCCTCGGCACCGCCGAGGGGCTCGAGTCCCGGCTCGTGCCGATGCGCGGGTACGAACTCGTGACGATCCCGCGCTTGCCGTTCCCGCGGAAGGTGAACGGCGCCGCGCTGCGGTTCCCGGGTGCCTTCTGGTCGGCGGTGCGGCGCACCGAACAGATCATCCGCGAGCGCGAGATCGCCGTCGTGCTCGGCGTCGGTGGGTACGCGGCGGCACCGGCGTACGTCGCGGCGAAGCGGACCGGCACGCCGATCGTCGTGCACGAGCAGAACGCCAAGCCGGGGCTGGCGAACCGGATGGCCGCCGTCCTGACGAGCCACGTCGGTGTGACCTTCTCGAACACCAGGCTGCCGCACTCCCGGGTCGTCGGCATGCCCCTGCGCCGGGAGATCGAGCGGCTCGACCGTCGCGCCGAGCGTGCGGCGGGCTTCGCCGAGTTCGGCCTCGACCCGGACCGCCCGGTGCTTCTCGTCACGGGTGGCTCGTCGGGTGCGCGGAGCATCAACCGCACCGTCAACCAGGCTGCGGCGACGATCCTCGGTGCGGGCTGGCAGATCCTGCACGTCGTCGGTGCCGCGTCGGACATCGGCCCGAGCGACCTGGACGGGTACCACGTGCTGCCGTACTGCGACCGGATGGACCTGGCGTACGCCGCGGCGGACTTCGTCGTCTCGCGCTCCGGTGCCGGCATGGTCTGCGAGCTCACCGCGGTCGGACTGCCGAGCGTCCTGGTGCCGTACCCGGTCGGCAACGGCGAGCAGCGGTACAACGCCCGCGACGTGGTCGCCGCCGGGGGAGCGGTGCTCGTGGCCGACCAGGAATTCACGCCGGACTGGATCACGTTGCAGTTGCTGACGATCCTGGAGGACCGTGCCGGCATCGCGGACATGGCCGTCCGCTCCGGCAGTGTCGGACACCGCGACGGAGCCGACCGGATGACGGAACTCGTCCTCAGCGCCGCCCGCACCAGCAGGCGACGCCGCACCAGCAGCACCACGGAGGAAGCATGACCATCAAGCCGGACCTCACCCAGCCGATCCCCGACGACCTGGGCACGGTGCACTTCGTCGGCATCGGCGGGTCCGGCATGAGCGGCATCGCGCGGATGTTCCTGGCCGCCGGTCACCGCGTCACCGGTAGCGACTCCCGCGAGACCGCGACGACCGGCCGGATGCGCGAGCTCGGTGCCGAGGTCCGGATCGGGCACGACGCCGCGAACGTCGGTGACGCCGACACGATCGTCGTCACCAGTGCGCTGTGGCCGGACAACCCCGAGCTCCTCGAGGCGCAACGGCGCGGGCTGCCGGTGCTGCACCGGTCGCAGGCCCTGGCCGCGCTGATCTCCGAGCACCGCCTGGTCGCGGTCGCGGGTGCGCACGGCAAGACCACCTCGACGGGCATGGTCGTCACCGCGCTCGTCGAGCTGGGCCTGGACCCGAGCTTCGTCAACGGCGGCGTCATCCAGTCGCTCGGCACGAGTTCGGCACCGGGCAGCAGCGAGCTGTTCGTCGTCGAGGCGGACGAGTCCGACGGCTCGTTCCTGCTCTACGACGTCGCGATCGCGCTCATCACGAACGTCGACCCCGACCACCTGGACCACTACGGCAGCGAGCAGGCCTTCATCGACGCGTTCGTCGAGTTCGCCGCGAAGGCCCGCGAACGTGTCGTCGTCTCGAGTGACGACGCCGGCGCGGTCCGTGTCACCGAGGGCATCCGTGCCCGTCCCGACGCTCCGGAGATCGTCACCTTCGGCGAGGCCGAGGGAGCCGACGTCCGCATCGAGCGCGTGACCGAGGGGGCGGGGGTGACGGTCGATCTCCGCTGGGGCGGCGCGACCCACCACATCGCCCTCCGTGTACCCGGTCGGCACAACGCCGTCAACGCCGTCGGCGCCTTCGCGGTGCTCGTCGGGCTCGGTGTCGAGCCGGCCGACGCGGTCCGTGGCATCGAGGCGTTCGGTGGCACCGAGCGCAGGTTCGAGCTGCACGGCGTCGAGCGCGGCGTCTCGGTGTACGACGACTACGCCCACCACCCGACCGAGGTCGCCGCGGCCCTGCACGCCGCCCGTGACGTGGTCGGCGCGGGCCGGATCATCGCGATCCACCAGCCGCACCTGTACTCGCGGACGCGGTTGATGGCAGCCGACTTCGCGAAGGTCTACGAGGAACTGGCCGACCACACGGTGGTGCTCGACGTCTACGGCGCGCGCGAGGACCCGGAGCCCGGCGTCACCGGCGCCCTGGTGCAGGAGCGCTTCGCCGACCAGGCCCGCGTCGACTACCTGCCCGACTGGTCCGAGGCCTCGGCCCGTGCGGCTGCGGTCGCCCGGGAGGGCGACATCATCATGACCCTGAGCTGCGGTGACGTGTACCGGATCATCCCGCAGGTCCTGACGGCCCTGCAGACCTCCGACGACGCCGGAGCCGCAGGCCGGTGAAGCGCCCCGAGGGCTTCGACGACCGGGGCGGGGCCGACGAGCGGTCCACCGGCCCGGACGGTCGTGACGGCGTGGCCGGGGGCGGACGTCCGGCTCGCGGCGGCGGCTTCCGGTCGGCGCTGAGCGGCGCCCGGGAGGCCCGGCGTGCCTCGCGCACACCGGTTCCCCGCGACGACGTGGCCGCGTCCACCCCCAGGTCGGACGTCCACCCCGACGGGCTCGACGCGCTGCTGCCGGACCTCCCGGCGGTCGACCTGACGGCGGACGACCACACGCCGGACGACCGCCTGACCGCTCCGGTGCCGCTGGACCGACGCTTGACCGGACACGATGCCGCGCCCGTCGGCACGCCGGGTGCCGCCGCGACGGGTGCCGACGTGACGGAGCCGGGTCGTTCCTCCCGTCCGGGTGCCGGTACCCGCACCGACGTGATCGACGCCCCGGTGTCCACCCACGTGCCGCACGAGACCCCGATCGGTGCCCGCGTCCGCGCTGCCGAGACCGCTCGCGAGGCCCGTGTCGCCCGCAAGCGTCGCCGACTGCTCGAGCGCGCCGAGGTCCGTCGGTTCACCCGCCGCTCCCGGCACCGACGCGCGGCGTGGATCACGGCGGGCGGTGTCGTCGTCGTCCTCGTGGTGTCGATCCTCGTCGCGGTGTTCTCGCCGTTGATGGCCTTGCAGACCATCGAGGTGAAGGGCACCGACCGGGTCGATGCCGCGCAGGTCCGTGCGGCACTGTCGGGTCAGATCGGCACGCCACTCGCCCGCATCGACCTCGACGAGGTGCAGCAGCGCATCGCGGGCTTCCCGCTGATCGAGAGCTACGTGACCGAGGAGGAGCCGCCGCACACCCTGGTCGTCACGGTCACCGAGCGGACCCCGGTCGTCGCGGTGCAGTCCGGGAAGACGTTCGACCTGGTCGACCCGGCCGGCATCGTCGTGCAGTCGACGACGAAGCGGCCGGACGGCATGCCGGTGGCGGACATCGGTCGGGCGGCGCTCGGCAGCACGGTGTTCCGCACGATGACCGAGGTCGTGCTGGCGATGCCCGCCAGTGTGCGTGACCAGGTGTCCGGCATCGCGGCGTCGACGTCGGACGACGTGACCCTCACGATGAGCGACGGGTCGAGCGTGGTGTGGGGGAGCCCGGACGAGTCCGCGGCGAAGGCGACGCTCTTGGCCGCCCTGGTGCAGGACCACGCGGCACGTGACAAGGGCTCGAAGGTCGAGTACGACGTGTCCGCGCCGGACAACGGCATCATCCGACCGCAGGGGTGACCGCGCGCTGCTCGGGCGCGGCGGCGACACGATCTGCGCCGTGATCGGCGACACGCGGCGTGGCGGGTCGTCAGCAGCAGGACGGCACCCGTAGCGTCGGGGCCAGCACCATTCGTAGCAGCTAGAACTCTGAACTTCAAGCACAGGTTGAGGGTTTTGACCGGAGGCCGGACAGACGTGACCACGAACCACAACTACCTCGCCGTCATCAAGGTGGTCGGTGTCGGCGGCGGCGGTGTCAACGCCGTCAACCGCATGATCGAACTCGGCCTCCGCGGCGTCGAGTTCATCGCCATCAACACCGACGCGCAGGCGCTGCTCCTCAGCGACGCCGACGTCAAGCTCGACGTGGGTCGCGAGATCACCCGCGGTCTCGGCGCCGGCGCCGACCCCGAGGTGGGCCGACGTGCCGCCGAGGACCACGCCGAGGAGATCGAGGAAGCCCTCGCCGGTGCCGACATGGTCTTCGTCACCGCCGGTGAAGGCGGTGGCACCGGGACCGGTGGCGCCCCGGTCGTCGCGCGCATCGCGAAGTCGATCGGCGCCCTGACCATCGGTGTGGTCACGAAGCCCTTCGGCTTCGAGGGCAAGCGCCGTCAGTCGCAGGCCGAGAACGGCGTCGCGAGCCTCAAGGACGAGGTCGACACCCTCATCGTCGTGCCGAACGACCGCCTGCTCGAGATCTCCGACCGCGGCATCTCCATGGTCGAGGCCTTCGCCACGGCCGACCAGGTGCTCCTCGCCGGTGTCCAGGGCATCACGGACCTCATCACGACGCCGGGCCTGATCAACCTCGACTTCGCCGACGTGAAGAGCGTCATGCAGGGTGCCGGCTCGGCGCTCATGGGCATCGGTTCCTCGAGGGGTGCCGACCGCGCGATCAAGGCGGCCGAACTCGCCGTCGCGTCGCCGCTGCTCGAAGCCTCGATCGACGGTGCACACGGCGTGCTGCTCTCGATCCAGGGCGGCTCGAACCTCGGCATCTTCGAGATCAACGACGCGGCCCGCCTGGTGCAGGAAGCCGTGCACCCCGAAGCGAACATCATCTTCGGTGCGGTCATCGACGACACCCTGGGCGACGAGGTGCGCGTCACCGTCATCGCCGCGGGCTTCGACGGTGGCGAGCCGTCGCAGCAGCAGCACCAGGAACGTCGCTCGAGCTACGTCGACCCGGACGCCGGCGCCACCGTGCCCGTCACCACCGGCTCGTCCAACCGCATCGAGGACTCCGGGCACTCGACCCCGTCCTGGGCGTCGCAGGAGCACGAGCCGCCGGCGCAGCGCGCCGCCGACCCGGCCTTCGACGACGACGACGAACTCGACGTCCCCGACTTCCTGAAGTGAGCCGTCCGCGCACGTGAGTGACGCCGACCAGCGTGAGCCGAGCCTCCCGTCCGACACCGGACCGGAGGCTCGGCCTGTGTCCGCAGCGTCCGACACCGGACTGGAGGCTCGGCCTGTGTCCGCAGCGTCCGACACCGGACTGGAGGCTCGGCTGGCGTCCGTCCGGGAGGGCATCGGCGACGCGGCTCGCGCCGCCGGCCGCTCCGTCGACGAGCTGACGCTCGTCGTCGTCACGAAGTACCACCCGGCCGCCCTGGTCCGGCAGCTCGCCGTGCTCGGCGTCACGGACGTGGGGGAGAACCGCCACCAGGAGGCGCAGGCCAAGGCCGCGGAACTCGAGGACCTCGGCCTGACCTGGCACTTCGTCGGACAACTGCAGTCGAAGAAGGCCCGGCAGGCCCGCCGGTACGCCCACGTGGTGCAGTCCCTCGACCGAGCGAGCGTCGTGGACGCCTTCGCCCCGACCGAGACCGAGCCGGACCCCCGCGTGCTCGACGGGTTCGTGCAGGTCAACCTGACCGACGACCCCGGTCGTGGCGGGGTCGCACCGGACGACGTCGACGCGCTGGCCGAGCGGGTCCTGGCCACCGGGACCCTGCGCCTCCGCGGTGTGATGGCGGTGGCGCCGCTCGACGAGGAGCCCCGCGCGGCCTTCGCCCGGCTCCGCGCGATCTCCGAGCGCGTGCGCCTGCTCGACCCCGCGGCGACGGACATGTCCGCCGGCATGAGCGGCGACTACGCCGACGCGATCGCCGAGGGCGCGACACACCTGCGGATCGGGACCGCAATCACCGGGAATCGCCCCGCCGCACCATAGCCTCGTCGCAGGGCAACAACGAGCACGACCCCCGGAGGAACCATGGCCAACCCGCTGAAGAAGACGATGGTCTACCTCGGCCTCGCCGACGAGGAACTCGACTACGAGGACGAGCAGCAGGCCGCGCCCACGCAGGCGCGCCAGCAGGCCCCGGCCGCGGCAGCGCAGCAGGAGGCCCCGGCCGCCGCGACGCCCGCTGCCGCCCCGGCCGCCGCCGCTCCCGCAGCTGCCGCCCCGGCCGCCGCACCCGCGAAGCCCCAGCACACCTCCCAGCGCGGCGCGCAGGTCACCCCGCTCCGCCGATCGCACACGACCGCACAGAAGGCGACCCCGGTCCAGGAAATGAACGAGATCCTCACCGTCCACCCGCGCGAGTACAAGGACGCCCAGTCCATCGCCGAGAGCTTCCGTGACGGCATCCCCGTCATCATCAACCTCTCGCAGATGACCGAGGGTGACGCCCGCCGGATGATCGACTTCGCCAGCGGCCTGTCGCTCGGCCTCTACGGCAAGATCGAGCGCGTCACGAACAAGGTCTTCCTGCTCTCCCCCGCGCACATCGCAGTGAGCGGTGAGCCTGCTGAGGTAGAGTCCGACATCGAGGCGAACTTCTTCGCCCAGTCCTGAGCCGCCCGCGCGGTACGGGTGCCCGACCGGCTCCCGGACGACCGCTCGGCACCCAGGCCCACCCGCCCCGTGACCGGTGCCTCCCGGCCCCGGTCACACGAGACGAGCGAGCCGAACCGTGTTCATCTTCACGATCCTCTCCTTACTCCTCACGCTGTACTTCTACGTGATGTGGGGGCGATTCATCCTCGACATCGTGCAGTCGTTCAACCGTTCATGGCGGCCGCAGCGTGCGCTGCTGGTCGTGGCGGAGTTCGTCTACACGGTCACCGACCCGCCCATCAAGGCGGTACGTCGTGTCCTGCCGCCGCTCCGGCTCGGACCCGTCGCACTCGACTTCGGATGGACGATCGTGATGCTCGTCGTGATCATCCTGCGGGTCGTCGTGCAGTCCCTGGCACTGCGCTTCATCTGATCCCGACCCCGTCGAGGGATCCGGCCGGCAGGGTCGCGACACGCGCCACGCGGGCAGCCGACACGGTTCGGAGCCGCCCTCGGTGTACGGTGGTCGGGATCGATGTCCTGCCCTGGCGGGACATCCGCACCGGGACCCCGGCTGGTACGTTCAGCACGGACGGTCCAGCAGGGCCCCCGGTTCCACACGTTCAGCAGTTCTATTGAGGTGACGGCAATGGCTTTGACGCCGGAAGACGTAGTCAACAAGCGGTTCCAGCCGACCAAGTTCCGCGAGGGCTACGACCAGGACGAGGTCGACGACTTCCTCGACGAGATCGTGGCCGAGCTGCGTCGCCTGAACCAGGAGAACGAGGAGCTGCGTCAGCGCCTCGAGTCGGCCGGATCCGCTCCGTCGCTCGCCAAGGACGACGAGCCCGCTCCGACCCAGACGCCCGAGCCGGCCCCGGTCGCCGCCGCTCCGGAGCCCGCACCGGTCGCCGCTGCCGCCCCGGTCACCACGGTGAACCCGGACGAGGACACCGAGGGCACCACGAACCTCCTGACCCTCGCCCGTCGTCTCCACGAGGAGCACGTCCGCGAGGGCGTCGAGAAGCGCGATGCGCTCATCGCCGAGGGCCAGGCCCAGGCCGCCCGCCTCGTGTCCGAAGCCGAGGCAAAGCAGCGCCAGGTCCTCGCCGACACCGAGAACCAGAACCGCCAGCGCGTCGCGGTGCTCGACCAGGAGCGCACGCAGCTCGAGGGCAAGATCGACGAGCTCCGCACGTTCGAGCGCGACTACCGTGCGCAGCTCAAGAGCTACATCCAGAGCCAGCTCTCCGAGCTCGACTCGTCTGCCGGCACCGAGCAGTCCGGCTTCGCGCCGGCCCCGGCCTCGGCGCAGGGCTTCGGCAACTGACGTTGGACCGACCCGTCCCACGAGCGAAGGTCAGTGCACGCGCGATCGCGGCACTGGCCTTCGCCGCTGTCGTGGTGGTGACGCTCGACCAGGTCACCAAGGCACTCGTCGTGGCGAACCTGCCCGAGGGCGTCGTCGTCCCCGTGCTCGGCAACGCGCTGCAGTTCCTTTCTGTGCGGAACCCCGGTGCGGCGTTCTCCTTCGCTGTCAACATGACGTGGGTCTTCTCGCTGATCTCCGCCGCGGTCGTCGTCGCGATCGTCGTCTACGCCCGACGTATCCGGTCGATGTGGTGGGCCATCGTGCTCGGCATGCTCCTCGGCGGGGCGCTCGGCAACCTGTCCGACCGGCTGTTCCGTGAACCCGGCTTCGGGCGCGGACACGTCGTCGACTTCATCTCGACACCGTGGATGATGCCGGCGATCTACAACGTGGCCGACTCGTTCATCTGCGTGAGCATGGTCGTCTTCGTGCTGCTCGTGATCCTCGGGGTGAACCTGGACGGGACGCGAGCCGTCTCCGAGAAGCAGCAGCGCGCGATGACCGAGGCTTCTGCGACCGACGTTGCGGGGTCCGCCGCGACGGGGTTCGGCTCTGCGGCTCCCGAGTCGGGGACCGCGTCCGACGCTCCGGGCGCCAGCCGCGCCTCCCGACCGTCCACTGACGGCCCGCTCGGCCACGACGCGACGTGAGCGAGCAGCGTCAGCTGCCCGTCCCGGACGGGCTCGCCGGTGAGCGTGTCGACGCCGCCATCGCCAAGCTCCTCGGTTTCAGTCGCTCCTTCGCGGCCGACGTCGTCGCGGCGGGCGGGGTGCGGGTCAACGGCGTCGTCGCCGAGAAGTCCGACCGCCTGCACGCCGACGCGTGGCTCGAGGTCGAGTGGACCCCGAAGGAAGCCCCGCGGATCATCCCGGTGGAAGTCCCCGGCATGACGGTCGTGCACGACGACGAGGACATCGTCGTCGTCGACAAGCCCGTCGGTGTCGCCGCACACCCCTCGCCCGGCTGGGACGGGCCGACCGTGCCCGGAGGCCTCGCCGCCGCCGGCTTCACGATCGCGACGTCCGGCGCCGCCGAACGCGCCGGCATCGTGCACCGACTCGACGTCGGCACCTCCGGGTTGATGGTCGTGGCGAAGACCGAGCTGGCGTACACGCACCTGAAGCGGGCGTTCAAGGAGCGCACGGTCGAGAAGGTCTACCACGCGCTCGCGCAGGGACACCCGGACCCCACCTCCGGCACGATCGACGCCCCCATCGGGCGGCACCCCTCGAGCGACTGGAAGTTCGCGGTCACCGCGGACGGCAAGCCGAGCGTCACGCACTACGCGACCCTCGAGGCGTTCCGGTCCGCGACGCTGCTCGAGGTCCACCTCGAGACCGGCCGCACGCACCAGATCCGTGTGCACATGGCGGCGACCCGGCACCCACTGGTCGGCGACACGACGTACGGCGCCGACCCGGTGCTCGCGGAGGAGCTCGGGCTCACGCGGCAGTGGCTCGACGCGATCCGCCTCGGCTTCGCGCACCCGCGCACGGGGGAGTGGGTCGAGTTCCAGGCGTCGTACCCGGACGACCTGCAGCTGGCGCTCGACCGCATCCGCGCGGCCTGAGGAACGGGTACGACGAGCGGCCACGCCGGGCCGCGCTGCGACACGCTCGGGATCGTCGTCGGTCGCGGTTAGGCTGTCCACACCCCACCGCAGACCGTACGAACCGGAGGTTCCGTGTCGGATTCCGACTCCTTCGTCCACCTGCACGTGCACAGCGAGTACTCGATGCTCGACGGTGCCGCCAGGCTCTCGGACCTCGTGGCGGAGACCGCCGCGCAGGGCATGCCGGCCGTGGCGGTGACGGATCACGGCAACATGTTCGGCGCCTTCGAGTTCTGGAAGACCGCGAAGGCCGGCGGGGTCAAACCGATCATCGGGACAGAGGCGTACATCACGCCGCGGACCCACCGGAGCGACAAGACCCGTGTGCGCTGGGGTGACGGCGGTGGCGACGACGTGTCCGGTGCCGGTTCCTACACGCACATGACGATGTTCGCCGAGAACACGACCGGCATGCACAACCTGTTCCGGCTGTCGTCGAAGGCGTCGCTCGAGGGCTACTACTTCAAGCCGCGCATGGACATCGAGCTGCTGCAGGAGTACCACCAGGGCATCATCGCGACGACGGGCTGCCCCTCGGGAGAGATCCAGACCCGGCTGCGCCTCGGGCAGTACGACGAAGCCGTCCAGGCTGCGGCCGACTACCGGGACATCTTCGGCAAGGAGAACTACTTCGCCGAGGTCATGGACCACGGGCTCGAGATCGAACGTCGCATCATGAGCGACCTGATCCGGCTCGCCAAGGACCTGGACATCCCACTCGTGGGCACGAACGACCTGCACTACACGCACGCCCACGACGCCACGTCGCACGCCGCGCTGCTCTGCGTGCAGTCCGGGTCGACGCTGAACGACCCGAACCGCTTCAAGTTCGACGCCGACGAGTTCTACCTCAAGACCCCGGCGCAGATGCGGCACGTCTTCCGCGACAACCTCGAGGCCTGCGACAACACGCTGCTCATCGCCGAGCGGTGCAACGTCGAGTTCGACACCTCGGCGAACTACATGCCGAAGTTCCCGGTGCCCGAGGGCGAGACCGAGCACTCGTGGTTCGAGAAGGAGGTGGCGAAGGGGCTGGAGTACCGCTACCCCGGCGGCATCCCGGCCGAGGTCCAGGAGCGCGCTGACTACGAGGTCGGCATCATCAACCAGATGGGGTTCCCGGGCTACTTCCTGGTCGTCGCGGACTTCATCAACTGGTCGAAGAACAACGGCATCCGCGTCGGACCCGGCCGTGGTTCCGGCGCCGGCTCGATGGTCGCGTACGCCATGCGCATCACCGACCTCGACCCGATCCGACACGGGTTGATCTTCGAGCGCTTCCTCAACCCGGACCGGGTCTCGATGCCCGACTTCGACGTCGACTTCGACGACCGGCGCCGCGGTGAGGCGATCAAGTACGTCACCGAGAAGTACGGGTCGGAACGCGTCGCGCAGATCGTCACGTACGGCACGATCAAGGCCAAGCAGGCGCTGAAGGACTCCTCGCGCGTCCTCGGCTTCCCGTTCGGCATGGGCGAGAAGCTCACCAAGGCGATGCCGCCACCCGTGATGGGCAAGGACATCCCGCTCACCGGGATCTTCGACAAGGACCACCCGCGCTACAAGGAAGCCGTCGACGTCCGCACCGTCGTCGAGACCGACCCGGAGGCCAAGACCGTCTTCGACACGGCGCTCGGCCTCGAGGGGCTGAAGCGCCAGTGGGGCGTCCACGCCGCCGGCGTCATCATGTCGAGCGACCCGCTGATCGACATCATCCCGATCATGAAGCGGGAGCAGGACGGCCAGATCGTCACGCAGTTCGACTACCCGGCAGCGGAGTCGCTCGGCCTGATCAAGATGGACTTCCTGGGGCTCCGCAACCTCACGATCATCAGCGACGCCCTCGACAACATCAAGACCAACCGCGGCATCGACCTGGACCTCGAGCACATGGGGCTCGAGGACCCCGAGGCGTACGCGCTCCTGCAGCGCGGCGACACCCTCGGTGTCTTCCAGCTCGACGGCGGGCCCATGCGCGGCCTCCTCCGCCTGATGAAGCCGGACAACTTCGAGGACATCTCCGCACTCATCGCGCTGTACCGCCCGGGGCCCATGGGTGCGAACTCGCACACCAACTACGCGCTCCGCAAGAACGGTGAGCAGGCGATCACCCCGATCCACCCCGAGCTCGAAGAACCGCTCGCGGAGATCCTCGGCGGCACCTACGGCCTGATCATCTACCAGGAGCAGGTGATGGCGATCGCGCAGAAGGTCGCCGGCTTCTCGCTCGGCCAGGCGGACATCCTGCGCCGCGCCATGGGCAAGAAGAAGAAGTCCGAGCTGGACAAGCAGTACGCGGGCTTCCACCAGGGCATGATCGACAATGGCTACGGCGAAGCGGCGATCAAGACGCTGTGGGACATCCTGCTGCCGTTCTCGGACTACGCGTTCAACAAGGCGCACTCTGCCGCGTACGGCGTGGTCTCGTTCTGGACCGCGTACCTGAAGGCCCACTACCCGGCCGAGTACATGGCCGCCCTGCTCACCAGCGTCGGCGACGCCCGCGACAAGCTCGCGCTGTACCTCAACGAGTGCCGCCGGATGGGCATCAAGGTCATGCCGCCGGACGTCAACGAGTCCATCGGGTTCTTCGCCGCCGTCGGCGACGACATCCGCTTCGGCATGGGCGCGATCCGGAACGTCGGCTTCAACGTCGTCGACGACATCGTCGCCGCCCGCCAGGAGAAGGGCGCGTTCGAGTCCTTCCACGACTTCCTGAGGAAGATCCCGATCTCGTCCGCGAACAAGCGGACGGTCGAGTCGCTCATCAAGGCCGGTGCTTTCGACGGTTTCGGGGACAGCCGCCGTGCCCTGGTCGAGATCCACGAGGGCGCGGTCGAAGCCGCGGTGAAGGTCAAGCGCGACGAGCTCCACGGCAACGTCGGCTTCGACTTCGACTCGCTGTTCGCCGAGGTCGCCGAGGAGCACCCGGCATCCCTCACGGTGTCGCAGGTCCCGGAGCGACCGGAGTGGTCCAAGCGCGACAAGCTGGCGTTCGAGCGGGACATGCTCGGGCTCTACGTCTCCGACCACCCGCTGGCCGGGCTCGAGATCGAGCTCGCCAAGCACCAGTCGGTCACCATCGCGGACCTGCTCGTCGCCGACGACTCCATCGAAGGTGAGACGGTCACCGTCGCCGGACTGCTGACCAGCGTGCAGCACCGGGTGGCGAAGACCAGCGGCAACCCGTACGGCATCGTCGACATCGAGGACTTCGGCGGGCAGATCGGCGTCATGTTCCTGGGCAAGACCTACCAGGAGTTCGGGCCGTCACTCGTGCCGGACTCGATCGTCGTCCTGCGCGGCCGGGTCAACGTCCGCGACGACGGCAAGGCGCTGCACGCGGTGAGCATGTTCCAGCCGAACGTCGGCGACGCGATGGGGTCGGGGCCGCTGACCCTGTCCCTGCCCGAGCGGCAGGCGACCACCCGGACGGTGACCGAACTGGCCGCAGTCCTCGGACGACACCAGGGCGACACCGAGGTGCGGTTGAAGCTCCTCAAGGACGACGTGGCCCGGACCTTCGAGCTGCCCTTCCCGGTGAACCTGACGCCGGACCTGTTCGGGGAGCTGAAGAGCCTGCTCGGGCCGCGCTGCCTCGTGTAGCGCCGGGGACGGACGTGACGGGAGGCCCGTGGCGGGTTCGCCACGGGCCTCCCGTCACGTCGTGGCGTGCCTCCGGGGGGTCTCCGCGTCAGGTGCCGCGGTGGGGAGCCTGCCTCAGGCTCCCCGCCGGCCGGTGACGGCGCGGAGACGCGCCACGATCCGTGGGTTGCGTGCGCCGAGGGAGAGCGCCGTGAGGCGGCGGAACGACACCGTGGAACGGTGCACCAGCAAGCCCGTGGCCTCCGCGATGTCGGTCACCGCCTGCCAGCGCGCGCGCAGGGCGGAAGGGTCGATCTCGGTCTCGGCGACCACCTCGACGAGACGCACCAGGTCCGCGGCACCGGTCCAGGCGGTGCTGCGGTTCTCGTAGCGGCGCAGCAGCCGGTCGAGGGCCGAGGCACGGTGGTTCTCGACCGCGTGCGCCCACCGGGCGTCCTGGGCCACCGGGTCGACGAGGAGCCACCGTGGCGCATTCGCGTTCAGCGCTGAGAGCTGAGCGAACGTCGTCAGCGCGCCGAGGGCCACGGCGATGTCGAACACCTGGCGGGGTCGACCGCCGACCGCGATCGCCACGCCGGGGAGTTCCTGACGTGCTCGCCGGATCTGCTTCGACGACACGACCACGGTGACGACCACGTGGTCGGGGGCGGCGGCGAGCACCGCGCGGACGCGTGCGAGCACCTCGTCGGAGAGGTCCAGGGGGACGTGCAGCGCGACGCGGACGACGTCGTCGTCGGGCAGGAACGTGTCGGCGAAGACGTCCACGGCGTCACGGTACCGCGCCAGGAACAGTGCGAGGGCGCCGGCGTAGAACGGGTACCGCTCGAGCAGGATCCGCTCGTGTTCGAGTCGGAGCGACGGTCCTCGGTCGCCGCTGAAGCTCGTCGACCCGGCGTGCAGGACGAGTGCTCGGTTGGCGAGCACCGCGGTGAAGCCGTGCTCGTTGATGCGGAGACAGAAGTCGTTCTCCTCGCCGTAGCCGGGGGAGAACACCTCGTCGAAGAGCCCGAACCGGTCGACCATCTCCCGACGGATGAGGAAGCAGAACCCCATCGCCACGGGGGCGACGGTGAAGCGGGGCAGGAGGTACTTCGTCCGGCCGTGGAGCTCGCGGGTCCGCCGTGGAGCGATCGTCGACCGGGGGTTGCGGCGGGCGAACGGGTAGGACGCGATCGTCGCGTTGTCGCTCCGAGCGCAGACGACGCCGATCGTGTCGTCCGAGCCGAGGACGGCGGTCATCTCGTCGAGGAAGCCGGGCATCGGCACGGTGTCACTGTTGAGGAGCAGCACGTCGTTGCCGGTCCGGTCGAGTTCCAGGACGGCGCGGTTGCAGTTCCCGACGAAGCCCAGGTTCGCTTCGTTCCGGACGTACTCGAAGCCGGGGTGGTCGCCGACGAGCTCCAGCAGGCGTCGTTCGACGGCGTCGACGTTCGGTCCGACGTCGTTCGCGAGCAGCACACGGTCGCGCTCGAAGTCGACCGTGTCGAGCAGGGCCTCGATGCAGCGTTCGAGGCCGGGCAGGTCGTCGTAGACCGGGACGACGATCGTCACCGGTCGGCGGTGCTCGCTCATCGGCCGGTCACCCTGCGCACCACCGCGGCCGGTCGGGACAGCAGTCGACCGACGGCGCCGGAGCGGCTCCGGAGGCGGGAGGCCAGCAGGCCAGCGGCAGCACGGGCGCTCGTCGCGCCGAGGGACGAGTACGCAGCGGGCAACTCGAACCAGTAGCGGGCCACCTGGGGGAGCCGGTAGCCCTCCGTGCCCACCAGGGCGGTGAGCCGGGCGATCGCGGCGGCGTTGTCGTGTCCGGAGCCCGTGACGGCGGCGAGCCGGTCCGGGGCAGCCGCACCGTGCCTCCTGGCCGTGGCGGGGTCCGACGCGTAGCCGGCCAGTGCCGCGGCCAGCCCGGCGGTGTCGTCAGCATCGAACAGGGCGCCGGTGACGCCGGGGTCGACGAGCTCGGCGCTCCCGCCCTCCCGTGTCGCGATCACGGGCTTGCCGAGGGCCATGTACTCGGCCGTGGTCCGACCGAAGGCCTCGATCGTCGACGCCGTCACGCACACGTCAGCTGCGTCGATGTAGGGGGCCGGCGCGTTCTGCTCGCCGGTGAAGACGACGTGGTCGGCGACACCGAGTTCGCGCGCGCGTGCCGTCAGTCGCTGGTCCTCGCCGGGCTGCTTCCAGCTGCCGACGAAGCAGACGCTCGCGGTGACGTCGCGGTCACGGAGCAGGCCGAGCGCCTCGATCACCCGGTGCTGGCCCTTCGATGGCTCCACGCGGCCGACGACGACGATGCGGAGGCCCGGGTCGGCCTGGGGGAACGGCTGCACGGACGGCTCGGCAGCGCGCGTGGCGTCGAGCCGGGCGACGTCGACCGACGGGTACGCGATCGAGATCTCCTCTGCGGGCATGTAGCGGGCCAGGTGGTCACGCATGGCGCCGGAGTTCGTCACGACCGCGCCGGCGAGCAGGCCGATGTCGCCGAGGGTCGCGGCCCGTCCGGTCTGGAAGTGCAGACCGTGGTCGAGGTCGCCGTACTCGCGGACGAACCAGGCCTGGGGGATCCCGAGCACGGCGGCGGCGAAGGAGGCCCACGGCGCGACCAGGGTGTTGGTGACGACCAGGTCCGGTCGCTGACGCTCGTAGTGGCGGATGATCGCGCTCACCGCCGCGTAGTCGACGGTCGCGAACGCGGCACGTTCGGCCGCGGGGGCCGGTTGCGGGCTCGGCACGGCCCACCCGCGGTACCGGAAGGCGTCGTACTGCCAGCCGCGTTCGTCGAGCGCCTCGATGAACTTGCCGCGGGGTGCCTTCGTGACGAAGTGCGGGGTGAAGTCGGCGTCGGTCGCCGCCCAGTCCTCGACGAAACGGAGGAGGGACCGCTCTGCGCCGCCGAGGTTCACGGGCGCGGTGGAGTGGTTGGCGAAGCTGACGAGCACCTGTCGACACTACTGGATTCACCGACAGTTCTTCAGGAATCCATCAGATCGCCGTTCCGTCGGCATTGCGATCCGTGCCCGATCGGGTCTGTCTGCGGCACTGTGCGAGAATGTCTCGTCCCCGAACCTGCACCAGGAGCGCTCCGCTGCGCCCCGGAGGAGTCAGCAACCGAAGCATGACGTACTTCAACGACCTGATGGCGTCGCGCGAACTGCTGGCCAACCTCACCGCACGCGAGGTCAAGGGCAAGTACCGGCGCACCGTCTTCGGGCAGCTGTGGTCATTGATCAACCCGCTCGCGACGATGCTGATCTACACGATCGTGTACTCGTTCATCTTCCGGGCACGGCTCGAGGTCGGGGACCCGAGCGGTCTGCAGATCTACCCGCTCTGGCTCATGTGCGGACTGCTCCCGTGGATCTTCGCCCGGAACGTGATCAACGCCGGGATGACGTCGATCGTCGCGAACGGCTCGCTCATCAAGAAGGTCTACTTCCCGCGGATGACGCTGCCGCTCGCAGCCGTCGGTTCATTCGGGTTCACGTGGCTCGTCGAGATGGGCGTCCTGCTCATCGCACTGGCGGTCTTCGGATCGAAGTGGTTCGTGTTCCTGCCCGTCATCGCCCTGACCATGGTCTTCCTCGCCATGTTCTCCGCCGGGATCGGACTCATCCTCTCGATCGTCAACGTCCACTTCCGCGACATGCAGCACCTGGTGGGCATCGGCCTGCAGATGTGGATGTACCTGTCGCCGATCATCTACCCCCTGTCGCTCGTCCAGAACGCTGCGGACAAGGCCGGGCACCCGTGGATCATCACGGTCTACAAGCTCAACCCGATCGAGCGGTTCTCCGAGGTCTTCCGCAACCTCATGTACGACAACCGACTGCCGGAATGGGGCGACCTGGTCGCGTGCGCACTCGCCGGGTGCGTCTCGCTCGCGATCGGCTACGTCGTCTTCTCCCGCAACGAGAAGAAGTTGGCCGAACTCCTGTGAACGATGCTGCTGTCACCGTCGAGAACGTCTCCAAGCGCTTCCGGATGTACCACGAGCGGAACGACTCGCTGAAGAGCATGGTCATGCGTGGCAAGAAGTCCGTGCACGAGGACTTCTGGGCACTCAAGGACGTCTCGTTCGAAGTGCCGCAGGGCACGACCTTCGGCCTCATCGGCAAGAACGGGTCCGGCAAGTCGACCCTGCTGAAGTGCCTGGCGAAGATCCTGTGGCCGGAGGAGGGCTCGATCACCGCCCGCGGCAAGCAGGCGTCGCTGCTCGAGGTCGGCTCCGGCTTCCACCCGGAGCTCTCCGGCCGTGAGAACGTCTTCCTCAACGGTTCGATCCTCGGGATGAGCCGGAAGGAAGTGACGCGGAAGTTCGACGAGATCGTGTCCTTCTCGGGCGTCGGCCACTTCATCGACCAGCCGGTGAAGAACTACTCCTCGGGCATGTACGTCCGACTCGGGTTCTCCGTCGCCGTCGCCGTCACGCCGGACGTCCTGGTCGTCGACGAGGTCCTGGCGGTCGGGGACGCGACGTTCCAGAAGCGGTGCCGCACGAAGTTCAAGGAGATGAAGGCAGAGGGCCGCACGGTCATCCTCGTCTCCCACTCGATGGCGACCGTGAAGGACATGTGCGACGAGGTCGCCTGGCTGAACGAGGGCGAGCTCCAGCAGATCGGCAAGACGGAGGACGTCGTGGCCGCTTACAACGAAACTGTCTGACCCGATCCACGAGATCGGCGGCGTGCCACCACGCCCGACCAATGGAGGTACCTCGATGTCCGCAGGGCAGAGCGAGAATCATGAGTTCCTGATCAGCGCGGTCGTCGCGGTGTACAACGTCGAGCGGTACCTGCCGGCGTTCCTCCGTTCTCTCGAGACCCAGACGTTCGGCGTCGAGAACGTCCAGCTGATCCTGGTCGACGACGGCTCGACCGACAACGGCCTCGCGGTGCTGCATGAGTGGGCCGCCAGCCGTCCTGGCCACGTCGAGGTACTCACGCAGCCGAACGCCTGGGTCGCCGAGGCCCGGAACACTGGTCTGGAGCGGGTCCGCGGCGAATGGGTGACGTTCACCGATCCGGACGACGTCCTGGAGCCGGACTACTTCAGCGAGGTCGCGAAGTTCATCGGCCTCTACGGCGATGCTCAGCGGGAGGACCCCGTGAACCTGCTCGCTGCTCACCAGATGCGGTTGATGGAGGATGGTGAGATCCGGGACAACCATCCCCAGCGGCGCAAGTTCGGCCTCGGGTCTCGGATCGTCAACCTCCACGCCGATCCGATCATCCAGCTCAGCGTGAACAGCTCGTTCATGCGGACGGAGTTCGTCCGCGAACACGGCCTTCGGTTCGACGACCGGGTGCGCCCGAACTTCGAGGACGGTCACTTCATCGCGAAGTACATGTTGGCCACCAAGAGCAACCACATGGGACTCATGGCGTCCGCGAAGTACCTCTACCGAGTGAGGGGCGACGGGACGTCCCTCATCGAGAAGAGCTTCCGTCTGCGCGAGAAGTACACGAACGTCCTCGAGTACGGCTACCTGGACGCGCTCGAAACAGCTCAAGCACAGCTCGGTTCCATCCCACGGTGGCTGCAGAACACCGTGCTGTACGACTTGTTCTGGTACTACAAGGAACAACTCGCCGTGCAATCGCTCTCGGCGAGCGCGCCAGTGGAAGTGCTCCCGCGGTTCCATGAACTCGCACAGCGCATCCGCTCCCTGCTCGATGACGACGCCATCCGCAGTTTCGACCTCATGTGGGTCGACTTCCCCGTCCGCGAGGCGTTCCGCCGAGGCTACGAGCCCGCTCCGATCCGACACGACTACGTCCGCTTGTCCGGGGTCGACGAAGGTCGACAGCTGGTCAAGATCTCGTACTGGTTCTCCGGGAATCTGCCGACGGAACACTTCGAAGTGGACGGAGTCGAGGCAAGTGCGCAGCATGAGACTGTGCGCGACTACGAGTTCTACGGTCGTGTGCTCATCCGGGAGCGTCACATCTGGCTCGCTCGGGGACTCCGGACCAAGATCATCCTCGACGGAGTCATGATGCGCGTCGCGCGCGGCGACGACCTCGGGCATCCCGAGGGGTTGTCGAATCGCCAGATCAACCCGCTCATCATGCGCCAGCGGAGGCATGTGAGCGCGCGGTACGCTCCTGACGAAGACGGGCTCCTCGCTCATGCGAAGGGTCGAGCCCGCGCCAGCCTGCGTCGTGCCCGGGTCGCCGTCGGCAAGACGAACCTGTACGACGAGGCGCTCGAGTTCGCCCTTCGGAGCCGATCGACTCGGAGGAAGTACCTCCACGCCTGGGCGTTCATGGACCGCGACACGGACGCGAACGACAACGCGGAGCACCTGTACCGATGGGTGCGTGAGAACCGGCCGGAGATCAACGCGTGGTTCGTCCTCAAGAGGGACTCGAACGACTGGGACCGCCTGGAACGGGAGGGGTTCCGGCTCGTCGCGCACGGCACGTGGGAGTGGAAGCTCCTGATGTTGCACGCCGATCACCTGGCGTCGTCTCATGCCGACGTCTACGTGACGCAGCCGCTTCCGCAGCGCCGGTACGGACGTTCACGCTTCAAGTACACCTTCCTGCAGCACGGCGTCATCCACAACGACCTCTCTCGGTGGCTGAGCTGGAAGCAGATCGACGTACTCGTCACGACGACCCCGGCGGAGTACCGGGCGATCGCCGGACCGGGGCCTTACTCGTTCTCATCCCACGAGGTCGCACTGACCGGACTCCCTCGGCACGACAGCTTGCTCGCGAAACGGCGGGCGGTGGGGGCGGCGGACCGGGACATCATCCTGGTGATGCCGACTTGGCGGCAGAACCTGCTCGGGGAACGCGTGGAAGGCTCGAACGAGCGGAAGAAGCTCGCGAATTTCCGGAACAGTGAGTACGCAGAGCAGTACCGGGCGCTCCTCGGATCTCCTCGGCTCGAGGCACTCGCCCGCGAGTCCGGGAAGACCCTCGCGTTCATGCCGCACCCCAACATGCGCGTGTACCTCGCCGAGTTCGATCTGCCCGATCATGTCCGTCTCCTCGACTTCTCCAAGGACGGGGTGCAGGACGTCCTGGCCCGGACGGCGGCGTTCGTCACGGATTACTCGTCACTCGCTTTCGACGCCGCTTTCCTGGACATCCCACTCGCGTACTTCCAGTTCGACAAGGAGGCGTTCTTCGACGGGCAGCACGTCGGACGCCCGGGGTACTTCGATTACGACGCTCACGGCTTCGGACCTGTCGTCCGAGGCGTGGACGATGTCATCGATGCCCTCACCCACCTCAGCAACGAGGCGTACGAGTCGCCCGTCGAGTACCGCCAGCGCACGGCTGAGACGTTCACGACACGTGACGGGCGCTCCAGCGAGCGCGTCGTCGACGCGATGCGTGCGCTCGGCGACTGAAACGTCGAGTCATCGGACGGGTGCTCGCCTGACCCGCCCGTCGATCGCAGTCGGCGAGCGGGACGGACGCCATCCTCAGGCCGCTCGTCGTGAGCGCCGTCGTGTGGCGCCGGCCAGGGCACCGAGGTCTCCTTCGAGTCGACGCCGTAGGGCCCGGCCCACCGGTCGCTCGACGTAGCGGCTCACGACGTATGCCACTCCGCAGAGGAGAACGGTGGTGACCCCCGTGGCTGCCCACCTTCCCTCGACTGGCTCCATCGCGTGGATCATCAGGACCCCGATGTTCTGGTGCAGGAGGTAGAGCGGGTACGTCAGCGCGCCGAGCGTGGTGAGCCAGCGCCCGCTGACGCGACTCAGCGGAGTGAGTGTGACCAGAACCACCACGCCCACGCAAGCCAACCCCATGACGGTCTCGGCCGTCGAGGACATCGATGAGTCGGTGTTCCGCGCGATGCTGGCGCCGATGTTCGGTGTCGAGACCGCGACCGCGAAGGCGGTGTCGAACGCGAGCACCAGCCACGCGATCGAGTTCGACCCGTACCTGTAGATGCAGAAGACGGCCATCCCGGCTGCGAACAACGGTGCGTGTGGTGCGATCAACGTCGTGGCGAGGAGATCTGAACCGGTGAGCTGCGCAAGGGCGGCAACGACCGGCCAAGCGAGAGCGAACGCGAGGAGGACCGAGGGGGCGGGCTTGAAGAGCAGGAGTACGCCGACGATGACGTAGAAGTGCAGCTCGATCCACAGGGTCCAGTACACGGGATCGACGTCCCCGACGCCGAAAGCCGGGTGCAGCATCGTCAGGTTGACGAGGACTTGCCGCAGGTCGACCGGGTGCCCGGGCGCCGCAACAGCCACGACGACGGCCGTCGAGAGCACGCCGAGCCAGTAAGCGGGGTAGAGCCGACTGATCCGGGAAGCGACGAATGCACCAGCGCTTCGTCCGAGTCCACTCATCAGGATCACGAACCCACTGATCACGAAGAAGAGGTCGACTCCGAAGGCTCCGTACTTGGCGAAGCGGAAGACCTCCGGGCCGACGCTGCTGACGGGCGCACCGAGGCCCGGTTCAGGGAAGGCCAGGTAGTGGTAGGCGACCACCGCGAGAGCCGCGGCGAAGCGGAGCCCGTCCAACAGGGAGAACCGCTCCACTCGAGACGGAGTGGCGGCTTGGAGTTCGACCATCGACGAGTTGCGCCTTTGCTGCAGAGTTCGGACGAGTGCGCGGTGCTCGGCAGACCCAAGACCCAGCACATCCTAAGGTTGGGCGGGGTTCCACGCGAGTCATCGAGGAGTGGTGTGAACAAGAAGCTGTCGGTCGTCGTCCCCAGTCGTGACGCCGCGCCCTGGGTGGGCGAACTGCTCGAGAGCGTGCTCGCGCAAGGCATCGTCGATTGCGAGGTCCTCGTCGTTGACAACGGTTCAACTGACGGCACAGCGGAGCTGGTGACGCAGTTCGCCGCCGCCGACAGCCGCGTCCGCCTCGTGCAGTCTGATGCCACCTCTGCCGGAGCTGCGCGGAACGAAGGGATCGCTGCTGCGTCGGGCGAGTACCTGGTGTTCGCCGACTCGGACGACATCGTTCCCGATGGTGCGTACCAGGTGATGCTCGATGCGCTGGACGCGAGTGGCTCGGACATGGTGATCGGGGACCACCTGAAGTTCTCGCCAACGGCGACGTGGAGCCCGACGGCACGGTGGCAAGCGTTCGACGGCCTGCGTACTGCTGTGTTGCCTGACGACGCAACCGCGCTCCTCACCGGCCGGGCTTGCTGGAACCGCATGATCCGGCGAACGTTCTGGGACCGAGTCGGGCTGTGCTTCCCCGAGATCGCAAGCGTGGACGACATCGAACCGATGACGCGGGCATTCGTGAACGCGAGTCGTGTAGACGTCGTGCCCGATCAGGTGTACTTGTACCGGGATCGAAGCGACGGTTCGTCCATCTCCCAGAACGCGGACGCTCACGCGACGGTTCTCTACCTGGAGCAGGAACTCGCCTGTGCGCGACTCGTGGAGAATCGACCGGCGGTCAGGCAGCAACACGCCGAGATGGTGTTCGACGCGGACGGCTGGGCACATCTCGCCCGCTTCGTCGCATCTGGCCCGTCTGACGTCGACATCGCGGCGGTGGACGCCGCTTTGACGGGACTCGTCCAGGCCCTGCCGGGCACCGCCCTGGCGAAGGCAGCTCCCGCCCGGCGGCTGCTGTGGGATCTCGTCCTCTCCGGACAATGGAGCGCGGCCAGTGAGTTCGTCATCGCGGTCCAGTCCGGGGACGGACTCCGTCGCCTTGATGCCTGGCGCAGCGCGCTGTTGACGCTCCGGAACGATGCATCCCCACACACGACGCTCGGCTCGTTGGTGGAACAGGGCCTGATGTCGACTCTCGTGAACGATGCCGACGCAGTACCGCGAAATTGGCTCGAACAAGCCGTGCAAGAGCTTCGGACACTACCGTCCGCCCGCACGGAACCAGGTCTCCTATCGGCCATGGCGGACGCAGTCGCCCGAGGAGACGTCGAGACCGTCGCAGCGGTGTCAGGTCTCCGACACTTCGTGCCACTCACCGTGCGGTACGCCACGCCCACCGAGACCGGGTTGGAAGTGGGCGGCGACCTACCGGCTGATCGAGCGGTCCCACAATTCTCACTCGTGCTCCAAGCCGGTCCGGAGGAACTCTCCGTACCCGTGATGACGACATCCGGTTCGTGGCGTGCGACGATCGAGGCCGGGCGGCTGGGAAGCGGCCGCTGGACCGTCGGCGTCGGGGCCGCCGGAATCGAGGTCGAGTTCCCGGTCGTGACCGGACGCATGCCGCTTCCGCCGATCGGGGAGGCATTCCCGATACAACCGCTCGCCGACCGGAAGAACGGCTGGCGATTCCTCGTGGATCGACGCATTCCTCGTCGCCGAGGTCTCGCATCCTTACTCGCACGGGCGGGTCGCAAACTCAGGTGACGTGGCGCACTGGTCAGCTGCGTGTCCCACAATGGTCACGTGCGGCGTTTCCTGACTTTCGGCTCCGCCTTCGTCGTCCTCGTGACATTGCTCCTGGCCGGTGACGTTCTTCCGGTGTTCGACCCGCCGCAAGCCGAACCGCGGGCCGCGGACCGGGCCCGGGCTGAGCCGCTGCGAGTCGCCGTCGTGGGCGATTCACTCAGCGCTGGGCGATCGCTGTTCCTCGGGAACGGACTGGACGACGAGTCTTGGATGACGTACGCCGAAGGCGACGGGATCGAGTTCGTCGGCGGATGGGCTCGCTCGGGTGCTCTTCCCGGCCAGATGGCGTCGGCAGTGCAACCCATCGCCGGTGTCGACGTCCTCGTGATCCTGGCGGGAACGAACGCCGTGCGGACAGGGAAGACGATGGCCGAGGAAGCGACCTACTACGACCAGATTGCATCGACGATCCGGCCGGGGGCGGTGCTCGTGTCGGCGATCCCGCCGTACCGGACGCATGAGCCCGCCGCTCTCGCTTACAACACCGCCCTCCGGGCCTTCACGGAGGACCACGGTTGGATGTGGGCTGACCCGTGGCGTGGTGCCCGCGATGGTGATGACTGGGTCGAGGGATTCAGTGTGGACGGCATGCACCCCGCGGGCCCCGAACAATACGCTGTCCTCGGGGAGTCCTTCCGCCGGATCATCCTGCAGATCCGGCCGATGTTGTCAGCGCGAGGCTGAAGCAGCAGCGCAGACGTCGTCGAGCAACTCCGCGTACCGCCTTGACCGTGCGAACGGCGCCAGCCGCTGGCTGAACTCCGCAGTTCCCTCGGAACTGACACCGGGCTCACGGAGCAACGCAGCCAGCGACCCCGCCGCATCACCCGTGTCGAACCACCGGATCCACCCCTCGTCCCCGAACTCCGCCCGCAGGTGCGCCTCGTCCGGCAGCACCGCGGGGACGCCGAACGACGCCGCCAGGTGCAGGCTGCCGGAGTTGAGCACGCGCCGGTAGGGGAGCACGGCGACGTCCGCTGCGCGGAACCATCGCTGGACGTCGACGTCGTCGACGTGGTCGTGCTCGCGGACGGCGCGGAGGTCGTCGCCGAGGAGCCGGTCGATCGCGACCCGATCCTCGTCCGACGTCCGGCCGGCGAGCAACAGCACGGGACGCTGGTCGGCGGGCAGGCGTCGGACGGCGTCGACGAGCACGTCGAGGCCCTTGTAGGGGCGCATCTGCCCGAACGCCAGGACCGCGTGGTCGTCGGGGCCGAGGCCGAACGACGCGCGAGCGTCGTCTCGCGTCATGGAACTCGGGTAGACCCCCTGGTAGCTCGGGTGCGGGATGTGCACGACTCGAGCCGGGTCGAGCGAGTAGTGCGGTGCCACCGCGGCAGCGGTCGCGGCGTTCATCACGTGCACGGCGTCGGCGACCTCGGCCAGGTACCGATCCAGTTCGAGTTCGAGTTCGAGGTGTCGGGCATCGTGGGGCAGGATGTTGTGCACGGTCCAGACCAGCCTGGTGCCACGTCCGCGCGCCGCGTCGACGGCGGAGCGGAAGCGGTCGAGCCGGGCCCGTGCCGCGTCGAGGTCGTCGTCGGCACGCTGCGCGATCGGCGCGGTCCAGTGCATGTGGAAGACGTCGCCGGCGCCGAGTCGGCCGAGGTGCTGCTCGAGCACCTCCAGCCGGAGGCTCTCGAGGACGTGCCACCTCCGCGCGCGGGGCGCGAGCAGCATGAGGTTCAGGTAGGGGTTGTCGCGGTAGGCGGGGAACACCGCGAGCAGGCGATCGGACACCGCCCGATCCTACGGGCGACGGTCAGTCGAGCGTGGCGACGATGTGTTCGGCTTCGTGCAGGACCGAGCAGAACGCCAGTCCGTCGAGGCCGAGTGCATCGCGCTTGCTGATGACCGCACCGCAGACGACGCACTGGGTCGTGGAGTTCGACCGGATCACATCGGAGAGGAGCGACATGCCTCGATGATGCGCGCCCGAGGTGAACGGGAGACATCAGAGTCCTCGGAACGCGGTGAACGTCTGACAAGCCCGCGTTCAGGGGACGGATGACAGTGCCGTGACGACCGCCTCCGCGCTGGGCTCCGCCACGACGACCGCGAAGTCCCCGTCCGCCACATGCTGCCCCGCGGCGAGCCACACGGCGTTCCGGGCCCCCGGCTGCGGCACCCAGGAGGAAACGCTCCCGGCGACGAGCACGGTCACGTCGTCGAGCCCGCTGGCCCCCCGGTACCAGGACGTCGGCATGTCGACCTGCACGGCGTGTCCCGCGCTCTCGAGCGCACCGACAAGCGCGGTGACGTCCGCGGGTCGGGTCCCGTCGTGCTTCACCGCGACCCGGAGGCCCGTGGCGCCCGGTTCGCGGACGACGACCGGCCGCGACGACCGCACCGTCACGGCGTGTCCCTTCGGCAGGCCCGGCTCGACTCCGAGGTACCGGAGCCCAGCGCCCTCGTACCGGTCGGCCGCATCGGCGTCCGGGTAGCGCCCGCGCCACCGCTCGTCGAACACGCGGCGGTTCTCGATCCGCGCGTCGTCCCGCCCCGGTGTCCGGCTCTCGTGGTGGACGACGACCGAGGCCGGTTCGACGACGAACGCGGCCCCCGGCTCGGCGGTGGCGAGGGCGCGCAGACACAGGTCCACGTCCTCCAGCCCGTTCGCGTAGACGGGGTCGAAGCCGTGCCAGCGGATCAGGTCGTCGGCCCGGAAGGCCGCGGCCGCCGCGGTGATCGCCGTGAACCGCCGGGAGGCCGGGGTCCGGAACGCACGGTCCGCGTCGTACCGCGGGTGGTCGGCGAGGAAGTGCCACGGCAGGACCTTGTCGCCGCCGAAGACGGTGCCGGCGGCCTGCACGACACCGTCCGGGTAGACGAGGAGCGGTTGGACACCGAGGACCGTCGGGTCGTCGAGCGTCGCGACGAGGGGTCGGAGCCAGCCGGTTGTCACCTCGGTGTCGTTGTTGAGCATCACGACGGTCGCGCCGGTGGTGCGTGCGAGTCCGAGGTCGCTGCCGAGCGCGAAGTTGCGGTTCCGGTCCTCCCGCTGGAGCACCACCCGCGGGTCGCCGCGGAACCAGGCGTCGAGGACGGCGGAGACCGAGCGCGGTGAGCCGTTGTCGACGACCACCACCTCGACGTCGTCGCCGTCGTGGTCGGCGGCGCCGAGCACGGTGTCGACGGCCCGCCGGGTCATCGTCCAGTCGCGGAAGACCGGCATCACGACCGACACCCGGTCACGCACCCGGTCGGGGGCGGCCGCGGCGAGAGCGTCCCAGTCGATGCGGTGCCGCGCGAGCGCGACCTCCTGCCACGAGGCCGGCTGGCCCGACGAGACACGGCGGGGGTCGCGGACGTTGTCGTAGTCCACCCCGATCACCGGGACGTACTCGGGGACCGCAGCGTGTGCTGCGATGCGGAGCAGCCACTCCCAGTCGATCCACCGGCGCAGGTCCTCGTCGAAGGGGCCGACGGCGTCGGCGACGTCACGACGCACCACGAGGGCGTTGAGGTCGATGAAGTTGCCGGCGAGCAGGTCCTCGCGGGTGCCGTCCTCGCCGCGGAACGTCTCGACCGGGGCGGTGGCGTCATCGGCGTTGTTCGCCCCGGTCATCCGGAGCCCCGTGTGCACACCGGGTGCGTCGCCCTCGAGCAGGGCCGCGAGGGCGGCGCTGAGGTGCTGCGGACGCCAGGTGTTGTCGGCGTCGAGGAAGGCGATGAGCGAGCCGGTCGCGGCGGCCAGTCCGGTGTTCCGTGCCGCGGCGGCGCCGCCGTTCTCCCGTTCCAGCAGCCGGATGCGCGCATCGCCGGCGGCACGGGCGCGGACGACGTCGACGGTGTCGTCGCCCGACCCGTCGTCGACGACCAGGAGCTCCCAGGCGGTGTGCTCCTGGGCGAGGACCGAGTCGATCGCTGCGCCGACGACATCGGCCCGTCGGTACACCGGCAGCACGACGGAGACGAGCGGCTGCTCGGCGTCGCGCCGGGCGTTCCCGCGCGGGTAGCGCGCCGACAGGTCGAGCGTCTCGGGCCCGTCCCAGGACGACCGGTAGCGACGGCGCGTCCGGTGCTGGGCGGCGGCGAACTCGCGAGCGCCCTGCAACGCGGCGGCGCGTGCGGCTCCCCAGGTCGGTGCCGGGCCACGACGGCCGGGAGGCACGGGGAGCGCAGTCACGTCCGTCGCGTTCCGCAGGAAGTGCCGCAGCGCATCGAGGGTGGACGCCGGGCGGGAGGGCGCCGGCACCGAGGCGGCGTACACGCCGGCGTCGAAGAGCGGTCCGGTCTGGAAGAGCTCCGGTCCCTCCTGGTGCAGCGCGTCGTACCAGGACATCGCGGGTGCCGGCTGGTGCTCGCGCATCCACTCGTGCTCGATGAGCGGGCTGAGCGACAGACCCCGCTGCCCGTCGTTGTGGACGTAGAAGGCGGTCGCCTCCTCGTCGGTCGCGAAGGTCCGTCCCGTCTGCGCCTCGAGGTACTCCCGGTCGAGCACGCCGAACTCGGCGATGCGTCGGGCCCAGCGGTCGAGTCGGTCGGCGACGGTCAGGGGCTTCTCGGGGCCCCGCAGCTGCCGGGCGAACCGCCGTGCGACCCGGCCGATGCCCCCACGGTCGGCCATCAGCGGCGACCCGGCAGACGCGAGGCGACCTTGGCGATCGCCTGTCCGGTGCGGAACGACCGGCTGGCGCGCAGGTCGTCGAGCTCGCGGCGCAGTCGCCCGACCTCGTCGGAGGCGCTGTCCGCGACGACGTCGGCGGCGGTGACGTCGAGGGGCAGCAGGGCCGACCACCGTTCCTCGAGCGCCGCCGAACGGTCCGCGAGCGGAGCGGCGATCCGGGCGTCGAGGCCCGCCCGCGCCGCGGCGAGCCCCCCGGGAGCGACGACCTCGGCGAACCGGTCGACGACGGCCGCGACGGTGTCGGCACCGGTCCGGTGTCGCCGCGAGGACCACGGGAGCGCCGGGGGAGCGGACCGGACGACGACGAGGTGCAGCGCGCGACGGTTCGCGGCGACGACCTCGGCCGGCGTCGGGTCCACGAGCACGGCGACGGCGACGAGGTCGTCGGCCGACGGAGGGTCGGTGGTGACGGTCCACGTGGCGGGAGCCGTCGTGCCGGCGGGGAGCCGTGCCTCCAGGGCGAAACCGTCCCCGAAGGCCGCGTCGACGTCGCGGACCAGTGCCCCGGCGTCCGCGACGTGCCGCAGGTCGACCGCGAGGCGTGGCGTCGACCCGCTGGGCACGAGTGCGTCGGCGAACCGCTCCGTCGCGGTCATGCCGTGTCGCTGGTACGCGGCGACCGCCTCCGGCAGGAAGGGGTACCGCCGTTCCAATTCGCGCTGGTGCGCCGCACGGAGGGCGTTGCGGTTGCCGGAGAAGCTCTTGCCGCCCGCGTGCAGGACGAGCGCCCGGTTCGCGATCTTGGCGAGCCAGCCGTGCTCCGCGATGCGCAGGCAGTAGTCGTTCTCCTCCCCGTAGCCGGGGGCGAAGGCCTCGTCGAAGAGCCCGTGCTCCGCGACGAGCTCGCGACGGGTCAGGAAGCAGAAGCCCATCGCGACGGGCATCACCTGGGACACCGGCAGCAGCGGGGCGAGGGCACCCCAGACGGCACGCGTCCGGGCTTCGGTCCGGGCCGCGCCACGGTTCGCCAGGCGGTACGGGATGCTCGCGATCGTGGCGTTGTCACTGCGGGCCGTCACGACACCGGTGCGGTCCTCGTCGAGGACCGCGAGCATGGCGTCGAGGAACCCGGCGGTCGGCACCGCGTCGCTGTTGAGCAACAGGACGGCGTCACCGCCGGTGTCGAGCTCGGTGACGGCACGGTTGCACGTCCCGACGAAGCCCAGGTTCCGGTCGTTGCGCTCGTACCGGAACCCGGGGCGCTCGCCGATGCGGTCCAGCAGGGCGCGCTCGATGGCGTCCGCGTCCGGGCCGCAGTCGTTCACGAGGAGCACCCGGTGCACCGTGGTGTCGAGGTGCTCGAGCAGCCCGTCCACGCAGCGCAGCAGCGACTCGAGGTCGCCGTACACGGGGACGACGACGAGGGTGGTGCGGGTCATCGGTTCTCTTCCTCGGTCTCGAGTGCGGCGCCGAGGGCGTCCGTTTCCAGTGCGGCGCCGAGGGCGTCGACGGCGGCGTCCAGCGGCCCGCCGAGGGCGCCGTCGGCGAGCGGGACGAACCCGGTCGGTCCGTCGGCGGCGACCCGCCGGACGGCGTCGGCCACCGCGAGGCCGAGCGAGCGGGCGTCGGTGGGGACGGCCTGGAGGTTCGGGTGCAGCCCGGCGCGCGTGCCCCGGAACTCGTTGGTCACGACCCGTGCCCCGGAGATCGCGCCGTCGAACGGCGGGTGGCTCGGGTGCGGGCTGTGCTGCAGCGAGAGCACCACCCCGGTGGAGGCGATGAACCGGAAGTAGTCGTCCCACGGCATCGTGCCGTGCGAGACCAGCTTGACGTCACCGGCCCCCCCGTCGAGCTCGACGTCCGAGTGCTGTTCACCGGCGGAGTGGAACTCGACCCGGATGCCGTCCGGAGCCAGCTCCTGCACGGCGATCCGGAGCGCGGCCACGCCGAGGCGGAAGAGGTTGCGGTGCTTGCTCGGTCGCCCGTAGAAGAGGACGCGGACGACCCCGCCGTCCTCGGCGACCGGGCGTCGGGCGGCGGCGACCCGTTCCAGCAGCTCGACGTCCAGGTGCGGCGCGAACGTCGCGGCCGAGGCGATGTCGATGCCCTCGACGTCCGCCAGGTACCGACGCAGGGGCTCCGAGTTCACGAGCATCCGGAAGCCGGCACGGTAGGTCGACGCGGCGACGGCGTAGTCGGTGGACCATGCGCTGAAGCCCGGCTCGTAGTCCTGCACGAGGTACACGACCCGTTCGCGGGCGACGACACCCGCCGTCGCGGCGACGTCGAGCGGGTGCGCCGTCTTCCAGTGCGTGGCCAGCCAGATGTCCTGCGTCCCGAACACCGTGTCGAGCACGTCCTCGCGGCGGACGACGCGCACACCCGGGCGTCCGTCGACCCGGGTGTCGGGGAAGCGGTCGGCGACGAGGGCCTCGGCCGCTGCGACGCTGTTGCCCGGCGTCGTCCAGCGGACCATGACGACCCGGACGCGCCGGCCCAGGCGGTCCCCGAGCGCGATCGCGACGGCGAGGGCGGTCTGCACGCCGGCGAAGGCAGCCCCGTCGCGCAACTCGTCGACGACGAGCACGACCTCGGGCTCGCGGGCGGCGGTGCGGATGCCGGCCAGGGCCAGGCTCGTCTCGACCAGCCCCTCGTACGGGCGAGCCGCGCGGGGAGCGCGGTCGCGCTCGCGGCGGGCGACGCCGACGTCGATCCGCGAGGCGGTGCGTCCGAGCCGTTCCCGGACGTCGTTGCGGTAGTGCCCGTCGCGGGCGTAGCGCTCGTTCACACGGACCAGGTCGGCAACGAGCCGACGGGCCTTCTCGAAGTTCATCGACGCTCACGTTACCGGGACGGTCCCGCCGCCCGGGGATCCGGCCCGGTGATGGCCGGATCACTAGACTCGGAGCCCTCATGATGCAGCGAATCGACCTCCGTGGCGGGCTCCCCGGCCGTGCCGAACTCCTCCGACTCATGCCGCGTGCCGCAGGCGACGTCGGGCATGCGGTGGACGCCGCACGGGTGCTCGTCGACGACGTCCGCGACCGCGGTGCCGACGCGCTCCGGGAGCAGGCCGAACGCTTCGACGGGGGCGCACCCGAGCACGTCCGGGTGCCGGCCGCCGAGATCGCCGCCGCCGTCGCCGGACTCACCCCCGAGCTCCGTACCGCGCTCGACGAGGCGATCCGCCGCGTCCGCGCCGCGAGCGCCGCGCAGGTGCCGTCGCCGTCGGTGACCACCCTCGCGGACGGCGCCGAGGTCCACCAGCGCTGGCAGCCGATGCGTCGTGTCGGGCTCTACGTGCCCGGTGGCAAGGCGGTCTACCCCTCGAGCGTCGTCATGAACGTCGTGCCCGCCCAGGTCGCCGGCGTCGGGTCGATCGCGCTCGTGTCCCCGCCGCAGCGCGACCACGGCGGCGCGGTGCACCCGACGATCCTCGCTGCGGCAGGGCTCCTCGGCGTGCAGGAGGTCTACGCGATGGGCGGTGCCGGCGCGATCGGGGCGCTGGCCCACGGCGTGTCGGAGATCGGCCTCGAGCCCGTCGACCTGGTGACCGGTCCGGGCAACAACTACGTCGCGGCCGCCAAGCGCCTGGTGCGCGGCATCGTCGGCATCGACTCCGAGGCCGGCGCCTCGGAGATCCTCGTCATCGCCGACGACACCGCCGACGCCGGGAACGTCGCGGCCGACCTCATCAGCCAGGCCGAGCACGACGAACAGGCCGGCAGCGTCCTCGTCACGACGTCGGCGGCGTTCGCCGACGCGGTGGAGGCGGCGATCCCGGAACGGACGGCGGTGCTCGGGACGGCTGCGCGCCTCCAGACCGCCCTGGACGGACCGCAGTCGGCGATCGTCCTGGTCGACTCGCTGACCGACGCCGCGACCGTGAGCAACGCCTACGGGCCGGAGCACCTCGAGATCCAGACGGCGGACGACGACGCGGTGCTCGCCGACATCGACGCCGCCGGTGCGGTGTTCGTCGGACCGGACACCCCCGTCAGCCTGGGCGACTACCTCGCCGGGTCGAACCACGTCCTGCCGACCGGCGGCCAGGCGCGCTTCGGGGCCGGGCTGTCCGCGTCCACCTTCCTGCGCCCGCAGCAGGTGATCCGGTACACCGCGGCCGCCCTGGCCGAGGTCGCGCCGCACATCGTCGCGCTCTCGACCGAAGAGCAGCTGCCGGCGCACGGTGCCGCCGTGTCCGAGCGCACGAACCGCTAGCCTGAGGGCGCCATGTTCTGCCCCTTCTGCCGCCACCCGGACTCCCGTGTCGTCGACTCCCGGACGAGCGACGACGGAACCTCCATCCGCCGACGCCGCCAGTGCCCGAACTGCGGACGACGGTTCTCGACCACCGAGACCGCCTCACTGAACGTGGTGAAGCGCAACGGTGTCCTCGAGCCCTTCAGCCGCGAGAAGATCATCTCGGGCGTGCGGAAGGCCTGCCAGGGTCGACCCGTCACCGACTCGGACCTCGCGGTGCTCGCGCAGCGTGTGGAGGAGATCGTCCGGTCCTCCGGCGCGAGCCAGATCGAGGCGAACGACATCGGTCTGGCGATCCTCGGCCCGCTGCGCGAACTCGACGAGGTCGCGTACCTGCGGTACGCCAGCGTCTACCAGGCGTTCGACTCCCTCGAGGACTTCGAGGACGCCATCGGCCAGCTGCGCATCGACCACCACAGCGCGTCCGGTGCGGATCGTCCCGCGGACGGCGCCAGCGCGTGAGCGGCCTGGAGTCCCTCGTCCGCGCCGGGTACGGGATGGTCTTCCGGAACGTCTTCGCAAAGATGGACCCCGAGCGCGCGCACCACCTGGCGTTCAGCGTCATCCGGCTCCTCCCGCACGTGCCCGTCATCGGTGGTGCCGTGGAGCGGTACGCCAGGCCCTCCGCCGAGGACGGCATCACCACGATGGGGATCCACTTCCCGTCCCGCTTCGGTCTGGCCGCCGGGTTCGACAAGGACGCCCGTGGCATCGCCGGACTCGGCGTCCTGGGCTTCGGGCACGTCGAGGTCGGCACCATCACGGCGCGCCCCCAGCCGGGCAACGAACGACCCCGGCTGTTCCGACTCATCCCGGACCGGGCGCTGATCAACCGGATGGGGTTCAACAACCACGGTGCCGTCAAGGCCGCCGGCCGACTCGAGCGTGCGCGCCGCAACCCGGGCCGACCGGTGATCGGCGTCAACATCGGCAAGAGCCGCGTCGTCTCCGTCGAGGACGCGGTCGAGGACTACCTCGAGTCCGCGCGGCTGCTCGCCCCCTTCGCCGACTACCTGGCCGTCAACGTCAGCTCGCCGAACACCCCGGGCCTCCGCGGCCTGCAGGAACTCGACCAACTCCGACCGCTGCTCGCCGCGGTGCACGACGCCGCCGGCCGGACGCCGGTCCTGGTGAAGATCGCCCCGGACCTGACCGACGAGCAGATCGACGCCATCGCCGGACTCGCGGTCGAGCTCGGGCTGTCCGGGGTCATCGCGACGAACACGACGATCGAGCGCACGGGCCTCACCACGCCCGATGCGGACGTGCAGGCGATGGGTACCGGGGGACTCTCCGGAGCGCCGCTCGGTGCCCGCTCCCTCGAGGTCCTGCGTCGCGTGCGCGCTGCGGTGCCCGCCGGGTTCTGCGTCATCGCGGTCGGTGGCGTCACCTCCGAGGCCGACGTCCAGGCCCGGATCGCCGCCGGTGCCACGCTGGTGCAGGGCTACACGGCGTTCCTCTACGAGGGGCCGACCTGGGCGATGCGCATCAACCGGTTGCGGCGGAAGCGCCTGCGGCGACGCTGAGGCCGCGCCTGGCAAGTGGCTTCGTGCGGCGCGTCGCGGCGCCGGCGTCTCGGTGAGACGCCGCGCTCGGCGCGAGGCGCCGCCTTCCGCGCGAGACGCCGCGCACTTCGGCGGCGTCTCACGCATACGGCGGCGTCTCGGCCGGGAGGCTCGTGGCGGGGCCGCCACGAGCCTCCCGTCGGCTGGGCGGGCGCTGGCGCCGGCGTCTCGGCGAGACGCCGCCTTCCGGGTGAGACGCCGCCTTCCGCATGAGACGCCGCGGATCTCGGCGGCGTCTCACGCACTCGGCGGCGTCTCGGCCGGGAGGCCGGGCCGCACCGCCGGCCCCACACGACGCAGCGCCGCCGACCCGGAGGTCGACGGCGCTGCGGCGCTCGAACGGCACGAGGTCAGAGCGTCGGGTACTGCCCGCGCTTGACCTGCGGCTTCGGCAGGCGGAGGAACCGGAGCTGCCACGCACGGGTCAGGATGTAGAGGAAGTTCCCACGCTGGAACTCCTGCCCGGTCGCGGCGAACTTCCGGCGCAGCGCGAACCACAGCACGGCGCAGTCGAGGACGAACAGCAGCACGAACGCCCAGACGAACAGCAGTGAGTACGAGGCAGCAGCGGTCTGCGCCGCGAGGAACCCGACGAGCAGGAACAGGATGAGCACCGGCATCATGACCTCGCCCACGTTCCAGCGGGCGTCGATGTAGTTGCGGATGAACCGGCGCTGCTCGCCGCGGTCCTTCGCCGGCAGGTAGCGCTCTTCGCCGTTCGCCATGCCGACGCGGGCACGTTCGCGATCACCGTTCAGACGCGAGCGAGCGGCCTTCTTGTCCGCCGGGCTGTTGCCGACGATCGGGCGCTTGTTGGCGGCTTCACGTTCGCGGCGCGAGGGCGTGGGGCGACCCTTGCCGTGCGCGACGAGCTCGTCGTCGGCCGGGTTCACGGTCACGTTGGTCTTGGGGGTTGCCTTCGCCACGGTCGTTCCTAACGGCGCTCTGCGTGCTGGACGTCCTCTAGATTACCGGCCATGACCGACACCGAGAAGCACACCTCCGCAGCGGGGCCCCAGGCGCCCGCGACCGACCCCGCTCTGCTGGCGGCGCTGCGCGAGCACGTGCACGGCGCGCTGCCCGCCACGATCGCCGACCTGTCCGCACTCGTGCGCATCCCGTCGGTGTCGTGGTCGGCGTTCGACCCGGCGCACGTGCGCCGGAACGCGGAGGCCGTGGCCGAGCTGGTGCGCTCGACCCAGGTGTTCGACGAGGTCCGGATCGTGCGCTCCGCGGTCGGGGGCGACACGCCCGCCGACGCGGACACGGTGGCACCGGGCGACGAGTCCGTCGAGCTCGGGCAGCCGGCGGTCCTGGCGGTGCGGCCGGCCCGGAACGGCAAGGCGACGGTGATGCTCTACGCCCACCACGACGTGCAGCCCCAGGGCGACGACGCGCTGTGGGAGACGCCGCCGTTCGAGCCGACCCTGCGCGGCGACCGGCTCTACGGGCGCGGTGCCTCGGACGACAAGGCCGGCGTGATGACCCACGTCGCCGCACTCCGGGCCGTGCACGCCCAGTTCGGCGAGGACCTGGACGTCGGCATCGTGCTGTTCATCGAGGGGGAGGAGGAGTTCGGCTCCCGCTCGTTCCGCACCTTCCTGCGCGAGCAGCGCGAGCACCTGGCCGCGGACGTCATCGTCGTGGCCGACAGTGACAACTGGTCGACCGAGGTGCCGGCGATCACGGTGTCGCTCCGTGGCAACACGACGTTCAAGCTCACCGTGACGACGCTCGAGCACGCCAGCCACAGCGGCATGTACGGCGGCGCCGCCCCGGACGCGATGATGCCGATGGTGCGCCTGCTGGCCTCGCTGCACGACGACGACGGCGCGGTCGCCGTGTCCGGTCTGACGGCGCACGACGCCCCGGTGCCCGAGCGGTCCGAGTCGGACTTCGCGACCGAGGCCGCCCTGGTCGACGGTGCCCACCCCGTGGGCACCGGTCCGGTGCTGTCGCGGATGTGGTTCCAGCCGTCGATCACGGTGACGGGCCTCGACGTCCCGAGCGTCGCGAACGCCTCGAACACGCTGATCCCGACGGTCGCGGCGCGTGTGTCGGTCCGCGTCGCCCCGGGCCAGGCGGCGACGGAGGCCTTCGCCGCGGTGGAGGCCCACCTGCGTGCGCACGTCCCCTTCGGTGCCCGCATGGAGATCACCGAGGTCGACGCCGGCGACGGGTTCCTGGTCGACGCGACCGGCTGGGCCGTCCAGGAGGCCCGCACGGCCATGTCCGAGGGCTGGGGCGCGGCCCCGGTGGAGCAGGGCATCGGTGGGTCGATCCCGTTCGTGTCGGACCTGGCGGCGGAGTTCCCCGAGGCCCAGATCCTGGTCACCGGTGTCGAGGACCCCGACACGCGGGCGCACAGCCCGAACGAGTCCCAGCACCTCGGCGTGCTGCACCGCGCGATCGTCTCGGAGGCGATCCTCCTGGCACGGCTGCAGGGTCGCGGGTGACCCCCGTCCTCCACAGGTCCTGGATCGGGACCCCGCTCGTCGGTGCACGTGCTTAGAATCGACGCGACGGCCGGTGAACGACACCGCCAGCAAGGGAGACGTCGATGAGCGACACCATCACGACCGAAGCAGCGACCGACGCCAAGTCGCACGGTGTGCTGCTGAGCGACGCGGCCTCGGCGAAGGTCGCCAGCCTGCTCGAGCAGGAAGGCCGCGACGACCTGCGCCTCCGCCTCGCCGTCCAGCCCGGCGGCTGCTCGGGTCTCATCTACCAGCTCTACTTCGACGAGCGACTCCTCGACGGTGACGCCACGGCCGAGTTCGACGGGGTGGAAGTGGTCGTCGACAAGATGAGCGTCCCGTACCTCGACGGCGCCACGATCGACTTCGAAGACACGATCCAGAAGCAGGGCTTCACGATCGACAACCCGAACGCGCAGGGCTCCTGCGCGTGTGGTGACAGCTTCCACTGATCACCGGACGGGCTGGTCGCTGGGCCGCGGAACACGCGGGGGAGCGACGACACGCGAACGGGGAGCGGCCGAGACGGCCGCTCCCCGTTCGCGTTCCCGCATCTCGATCGTCACGGACATCACCGCCGACGCAGATGACCAGGGGAAACCGCCCCTGGCAGCGCCGTTTCCGTCCACAACGCGTGTCGGTTGTGCGCTCGGTGTCGATGGCTGCGAGTAGGCTAGGAGTGTTCCAACCAAGCTGGGAGTCACCCACGCGTCAGCCCTGCGGCTGACCTCGGTGCTCGTCGACGGGGTCACCGTCGGCGCCGGTCGCACGACGACCGGTTCCCGGGCCACGTCTTTCCGAGAGGTAACAGTGCGTTCGAATCGCCGTATACGTTGGGCGGCCGTGCCGGTGGCCGTCGGTCTGGTCATCGCACTGGCTGGCTGCACGCAGCAGCAGATGAACGGATGGCTCCCGGGCACGGAGCAGACGAAGGACGTCACCAACCACACGAGCCGCATCGTCGGCCTGTGGACGACGAGCTGGATCGTCCTGTTGGCCGTGGGTCTGATCGTCTGGGGCCTGATCATCTGGGCCGCGATCGTGTACCGCCGCCGGAAGGGCCAGACCGGCCTGCCGGTGCAGATGCGGTACAACATGCCGCTCGAGATCTTCTACACGATCGTGCCGCTGATCCTCGTCCTCGGCTTCTTCGCCTTCACCGCGAAGGACCAGGAAGCGATCGAGAAGCCGTTCGCGCAGCCCGATGCCACCGTGCACGTGTACGGCAAGCGCTGGGGCTGGGACTTCAACTACATCAACAAGGACAACCCGAAGGAAAGCGTCTACTACCAGGGCATCCAGGCCCAGGAAGAGGAGAACGGTGGCGGCGCCATCGACGAGTCGCTCCTCCCGACGCTGTACCTGCCGGTGGGCAAGAAGGTCGAGATCGAGCTCAGCTCTCGCGACGTCAACCACTCCTTCTGGGTCATCGACTTCCTCTACAAGAAGGACATGCTGCCGGGTCGTACGAACTACGAGTACTTCATCCCGGAGAAGGAAGGCACCTACCAGGGCAAGTGCGCCGAGCTCTGCGGTGAGTACCACTCCCTCATGCTCTTCCAGGTGAAGGTCGTGTCGCAGGCGAAGTACGACGACTACCTCTCGTCCCTCAAGGACCAGGGCAAGGTCGGTCTGCTCGGCAACGAGTACGACACCAACACGAACCAGCCGAACAACGAGGCGCCTGCCGAGGCGTCCAGCGAGAAGAAGTAAGGGCGCGTCTCAATGACAACGTCATTCGTCGGCCAGGCGACCACCAGGCCTTCTACGCCGGACTTCCAGGCGTCGAAGGTCGGCCGCAAGGGCAACATCATCGTTCGGTGGGCGACGTCCACCGACCACAAGACGATCGGGTACATGTACCTGATCACCTCGTTCCTCTACTTCCTGCTGGCCGGCATCATGGCGCTCGTCATCCGCGCGCAGCTGTTCGAGCCGGGGCTCCAGGTCGTCGCGACCAAGGAGCAGTACAACCAGCTCTTCACGATGCACGGCACGATCATGCTGCTGATGTTCGCGACGCCGCTGTTCTCCGGCTTCGCGAACGCGATCATGCCGCTCCAGATCGGTGCACCGGACGTCGCGTTCCCGCGTCTGAACGGCCTGGCCTTCTGGATGTACTTCTTCGGCAGCGCGATCGCCGTCGGTGGCTTCCTCACCCCGCAGGGTGCAGCCTCGTTCGGGTGGTTCGCCTACGCGCCACTGAGTGACACGACGTTCACACCAGGGCTCGGCGGGACTCTGTGGGTCTTCGGGCTCGGCATGACGGGCTTCTCGACGATCCTCGGTGCGGTCAACTTCATCACCACGATCATCACGATGCGTGCCCCGGGCATGACGATGTTCCGCATGTCGATCTTCACGTGGAACGTGCTCGTCACGAGCCTCCTCGTGCTGATGGCCTTCCCGGTCCTCGCCGCCGCGCTGTTCGGCCTCGGTCTCGACCGTGTCTTCGACGCCCAGATCTTCAACCCGGCCAACGGCGGTGCCCTGCTCTGGCAGCACCTGTTCTGGTTCTTCGGCCACCCCGAGGTCTACATCATCGCGCTGCCGTTCTTCGGCATCGTGTCCGAGGTCTTCCCGGTGTTCAGCCGCAAGCCGATCTTCGGCTACAAGACCCTGGTCTACGCGACCATCACCATCGCGGCCCTCTCGGTCACTGTGTGGGCGCACCACATGTACGTCACCGGTGGCGTCCTCCTGCCGTGGTTCTCGCTGATGACGATGCTCATCGCGGTCCCGACCGGCGTGAAGATCTTCAACTGGGTCGGCACCATGTGGCGCGGTTCGGTGACGTTCGAGACGCCGATCCTCTGGGCCATCGGGTTCCTCGTGACGTTCACCTTCGGTGGTCTCACCGGCGTGATCCTGGCGTCCCCGCCGCTCGACTTCCACGTGTCCGACACGTACTTCGTCGTGGCGCACTTCCACTACGTGGTCTTCGGCACCGTCGTGTTCGCGATGTTCTCCGGCTTCTACTTCTGGTGGCCGAAGTTCACCGGCAAGATGCTGAACGAGCGCCTCGGCAAGATCCACTTCTGGCTGCTGTTCGTCGGGTTCCACACCACGTTCCTCATCCAGCACTGGCTGGGCGTCGTGGGCATGCCCCGTCGGTACGCGACCTACCTGCCGAACGACGGCTTCACCTGGATGAACCAGGTGTCGACGATCGGCTCGATGATCCTCGGCATCTCGTTCCTGCCGTTCATCTTCAACGTCTACGTCACCGCGCGGAACGCTCCGAAGGTGGCCGTCAACGACCCGTGGGGCTACGGCCGCTCGCTCGAGTGGGCGACCTCCTGCCCGCCGCCGCGTCACAACTTCACCTCGATCCCGCGGATCCGTTCCGAGTCCCCGGCGTTCGACCTGAACCACCCCGAGGCCGGCGTGCCGGTCGGCGTGGGCCCGGCGAAGGACGCACCTGACGCTCCGACCTACGACGCCGCGAAGGGCGAGGTGAAGTAGCCACCATGCGCGCCAACACCAATCTGTTCTGGATCCTGTTCGTCTTCTTCGTGCTCGCGGACGCCGCGTACACGATCTGGTCGATGATCTACTACGGCTCGGTCGAGTGGGTCGGCACCCTGTCGATCGGTCTGACCGGCATCATGTCCGCCTTCATCGCCTTCTACCTGGGTCGCGTCATGTCGGCCCAGGGCGGGGTGCTGCCGGAGGACCGCCAGGACGCCAACATCGAGGACGGTGACGCCGAGCTCGGGCACTTCAGCCCGTGGTCGTGGTGGCCGCTGTTCCTCGCGGCAGCGATCGCGCTCGTGTTCCTCGGGGTCGCCGCCGGCCTCTGGATCGTGCCGATCGGACTCGTGCTCGTCGCGATCACGCTTGTCGGCTGGGTCTACGAGTACTACCGCGGCAACTTCGGGCACTGACCCACGCCACACACGCTTCGGGCGGCACCATCTCGGTGCCGCCCGAACTGCGTCCGGGGCAGGCGGACCGCCGCCACCGGATGCACGCACCGAACAAGCACACGTCCGACCACCATCTGGAACGGCCCGGGAATCTCCCGGGCACGATGGACCTTGGCTCCTGAGGACCGCATGACCGCGGCCGCAGGTCCTGCGGACCGTCCACAAGCGAAAGGAGTCACCTCCGGTGACTGACAAGCGCACGCTCATCATCTTCGGCGCGACCGGCGACCTCGCCTCCCGCCTCCTCCTGCCGGGTCTCGGCACCTTCCTGCAGAGCGGCCGTTCCGTCCCGGTCCAGCTCATCGGCACGGGCCGCAGCGCCCGCAGCGAGGAGCAGTGGAAGGACGTCGTCACGAAGTCGTTCGCGTCGCAGGACGTGGCCGGCCCGGAGGTCGACGCGACCATCGGGTCGACGAAGTTCATCCAGGGCGACCCCACCGACCCGGATCACCTGAAGGCCCTGCTCGACGCGGCCGAGGCCGAGCCGATCCTGTACTTCGCGCTGCCGCCGCAGATCGCCTCCGACATCTGCGAGGCGCTGCAGCACGTCGAGCTCCCCGAGGGCACGACGCTGGCGTTCGAGAAGCCCTTCGGCACCGACGTCGCCAGTGCCGAGGCACTCAACAAGACGGTCCTCGAGCTCGTCCCCGAGGAGCGCGTGCACCGCACCGACCACTTCCTCGGCCGCACGACGGTCCTCAACATCATCGGTCTGCGCTTCGCGAACCGCCTGTTCGAGCCGATCTGGAACGCGGACAACATCGAGAAGGTCGACGTCTTCTACGACGAGACCCTGGGCCTCGAGAACCGCGCGCAGTACTACGACGAGGCCGGCGCCCTGGTCGACATGATCCAGTCGCACCTGCTCCAGATCCTGGCGCTCGTCACGATGGACGCCCCGGCGGCGATCGATTCCGTCGAGTTCCGCTCCTCGCTCGCCCGGGTCCTCCGCTCGACCCGCCTCAAGGGCGACGACGCGACCATCGCCTCCCGCCGCGCGGTCTACACGGCCGGCACGATCGACGGCAAGGAACTGCCGTCGTACCAGCAGGAGGACGGGGTCGACCCGTCGCGCGGGACCGAGACGCTGGCCGAGATCGAGGTCGAGGTCGACACCGCCCGCTGGGCCGGCGTCCCCTTCACCCTCCGCTCCGGCAAGGCGCTCGGCGCCAGCCGGAAAGAGGTGCTCATCACCTTCAAGCCCGTGACGCGCCTGCCCTCCGGTCTGACCGGGCGGCCGAAGGCCGACACGCTGCGCATCGTCCTCAACCCGGACGAGATCGAGCTGTCGGTCTCGGCCAACGGCGGCGGCAACCCGTTCGAGATGGGGCAGGTCACCCTGTCGTCCTCGTTCGACGACGGCGAGCTCACCCCCTACGGTGAGGTGCTGAACGGCATCTTCCACGACGACCCGCTGCTGTCCATCCGCGGCGACGTCGCGGAGCGCTGCTGGGAGATCGTCGAGCCGGTCGTCTCCGCATGGAAGTCCGGAGCAGTCCCGCTCGAGGAGTACCGCGCCGGTTCGCGCGGCCCTGCCGAGTGGGTCAGCTCCTCCTGACCGACGCGAGAACCGCATGACGGGAGGCCCGGTGCCAGCTGGCACCGGGCCTCCCGTCCGTGCGGGCGCACCGTCGGCAGAGTCCAACGGTGGGCCCGGTCGTGTCAGGCCGGCCGTCCGGCCCGCTCGCCCGCGCCGGTGACGCTCCACGTCCCGCCGTCGCGCTGCGCCGACCGCGTCCGGTGGCCGGCGGCCGCTCCCCGTGCACGTGCGATCGCATCGGCCGCGGTCACGAGGGTCAGGTGCGAGAGCGCCTGCGGGGTGTTGCCGATGTGGTGTCCGGTCGCGACGTCGATCTCCTCCGACAGCATGCCGACGTCGTTCGCGAAGCCGACCAGGACGTCCATGAGTCGTTCGGCGTCCGCGATCCGACCGGACCCGGCGTACTGCTCGACGAGCCAGAACGAGCAGGCCAGGAACGGGTGTTCCGCGCCGCTGAGACCGTCGAAGCCGGAGGACGTCCGGTACCGGAGCAGGAGCCCGTCGTCGCCGACGCGGAGGTCCTGCTCGATGGCCGCGACCGTGCCGAGCATCCGCGGGTCGTCCGGCTTGCAGTAGCCGATCTGTGGCAGGACGAGCAGGCTCGCGTCGACCTCGTCGGTGTCGTAGTGCTGCCGGTAGGCGCCGCGCTCGGCGTTCCATCCGTGTTCCTCGATCTCCGCGCGCACCTGGTCGCGCAGGGTCCGCCAGCGCTCGACGGGCCCCTCGAGGCCGAATTCCTCGCACGCGGCGACCCCGCGGTCGAACGCGGCCCAGATCATCGCGCGTGAGTGGGTGAAGTGTCGCCGCGGTCCGCGCATCTCCCAGATGCCGTTGTCGGGCTCCTGCCAGTGCTCCTCGACGTGGCTGAGGAGCGCACGCTGCAGGGACCACGAGGCGCCGCTCTCCTCGACGCCGAGCTCGCGGGCGTCGTGCAGCGCTGCCAGGACCTCTCCGAACACGTCGCCCTGGTACTGCGTGTACGCGCCGTTGCCGACCCGCACCGGCTTCGAGTCCGCGTACCCGGCCAGGTGGTCGAGCGTCCGTTCCGGCAGGTCCCGTTCGCCGGCGATGCCGTACATGATCTGCACGTCGTCGGGGTCACCCGCGATCGCGCGGAGCAGCCACGCCCGCCAGTGTGACGCCTCGTCGCGGTACCCGTGGGCGATCAGGGACGCGAGCGCCATCGACGCGTCACGCAGCCACACGAAGCGGTAGTCCCAGTTGCGTTCGCCGCCGGGGTCCTCCGGGAGGCTCGTGGTCGCGGCCGCCACGACACCCCCGGTCTCGGCGTGGGTCATGGCGCGCAGGTACATCAGCGAGCTGCGGACGGCGGACGCGTACCTGCCCTCGGCACGGGTGCGGGAGGTCCAGTCGTGCCACCAGTCGCGGGTGTGGTGCAGGGCGGCGCCGACGTCGAACGGCTCCGGGGGCTCACGGTGGGAGGGGTACCAGGTGAGGACGGTGTCGAGGACGTCGCCGTCCGCGATGGTCGTGGTGGCGGTGTGCCGGTGGTCGTCCGCCCGGAAGCGCGGGCCCCGGACGACGACGGCGTCCGGACCGGCGGTCGCGACGAGGACCGGTTCGTCGTCGTTGCCCACCTGACGGATCCAGGGCAGGACGTCCCCGTAGCCGAAGCGGATGCGCAGGACCTGGCGCATCTCGACCGTCCCGGTGAGCCCGCGGACCCGCCGGACGATGGTGGCCCGGTGCGCGTCGACCGGCATGAAGTCGGTGACCTCGACGACGCCGGTCGTGGTGGTCCACACGGTCGAGAGCACGAGGGAGTCGCCGTCGTGTCGGCGGACCGGGGTCGCGTCGGGGTCGGCGGGGCGGAGCGACCACTGACCGTCGTGCTCGTCGCCGAGCAGTGCCGCGAACGTCGACGCACTGTCGAAGCGGGGCAGGCACGCCCAGTCGACGTCACCGTCCCGGGTGACGAGTGCGGCCGTGTGACAGTCCCCGATGAGGGCGTGGTCCTCGATGCGCTGAGCCATGCCCTGATCGAACCACCCGCACCCCGGACGCGGCTGCGCTGAAGGTGCGTTCAGATCGCTCCCGGCATGACTTCGGCGGCGCGGCCGACAGCCGACAGCAGCCCGGGCGGTCGAGAGCCCGGGTCAGTCGAGGTCGGCGATCCCGACGCGTCCGAGCTCGGTCCAGAGGCCGGCGCCGTCCGGGGCGTAGACCCACGGCACGGTGGAGTCCCGAGTGCGCTCCTGGGCGCGCGATCGACCACCGGCGAGGACGGCCTCGCTCGTCGACAGCTGTCGGATCGCGACCGCGGCGACGTTCTCGGGGTGCTCGCGGGCGAACTCGCCGTAGAGGTGCTCGTCGTGCTGTCCGTCGTCACCGACGAGCAGCCACTGGATGTCCGGGAAGTCCCGCGCGAGGCGCCGCAGGTTGTCCTGCTTGTGCTGCTGTCCGCTCCGGAAGAAGCGGTCGTGGGTCGGGCCCCAGTCCGTGAGCAGCAGGGTGCCGGACGGGTACATGTTCCGGGTCAGGAAGCGCTGCAGGGTCGGCGCCACGTTCCACGCACCGGTGGAGAGGTACACGGTCGCCGCGCCCGGGTGCTGCGCGAGGATCCGTTCGTAGAGGACCGACATCCCCGGCACGGGACGGCGGGCGTGTTCGGTGAGCACGAACGAGTTCCAGGCGGCGAGCATCGGGCGGGGGAGGCTCGTCACCATCACGGTGTCGTCGATGTCCGACAGCAGGCCGAAGCGGGTGTCCGGATGCACCACGAAGACGTCGGCGTCCACGTCGCGCATGCCGCCGGCGGACAGTCGGATCGTCTGCCAGCCCGGCTCGAGGTCGATCGGGACGATCGCGTCGACCACACCACCGCGGTCGCTCTGGACGGTGTGCGTGCTGCCGCCGGCCGAGATGGTGACCTCGGCGTGGTCGACGGCCACGCTCGTGAAGCTGCGCCACCCGCGGACGCCCGTGTACGAGACGTCGGACGCCAGGCCGCGGCGGGTCAGCAGCACCCGGCAGAGCACGCGAACCCACCCCGGGGCGCCGTAGCCCGTGTACGGGATGACGGTCGGGACCTGGCCGCGCTTCCGGGCGTGCTGTTCGCGGTACTCCTGCACGGCGTCCTCGATGCGGGCGGCCCGGTGCAGGATCGGCTCCGGGATCGCGGTCTCCCACTGCTGGATGCCCCAGGGCGACTGTTCGCGGCGGTCGTGCTCGCGTTCCACTGACCGTGCGTCCCGCTGCGGGGTGGTTGCCCGGGGCGCGGCAGGGTCCGGAGGCGTCGACTCGGGCATCGCACCATCATCCCATGCGGGGTGGTCCCGCAACGGGGTCATGGACCCGACACCCGGGGAATCGCAGCCAAGACCAAGGCGGCGTCTGCGAGAGTTGCCGTCTCAGTCAGTCAGCCCGCGGTCACCGCGAGAAGGAGTTCACGTGCTCGTCACCGAGGTTTCGAACGCACTGCCGGGGGGATCATCACTGCTCAGGAACGAGCCGGTCCAGGCCCGCAGCTCGGCGCGCCTCGCAGGTCTGCTCGACGCGGCGGCCGCGGTCATCGACGAGATCGGCTTCGAGCGGCTCACGACGGCCATGGTCGCCGAGCGTGCCGGTGCGTCGATCGGCACGGTCTACCGGTACTTCCCGGACCGGATCGCCGTGGTCGAGGCCCTGGCCGTCCGGTGCACGCAGCGCCTCGCCGCCCGGTTCGTCGAGACGCTCGATGCCTCCGGCGCCACGACGTGGCAGGAGGGCTGCGACGCGCTCGTCGACATGACCGCGGAGATGTACCGCACCGAGCCCGGCTTCCGGGCGATCCGCTTCGCCGACATCGACACCACGTCCGGTGACGAGGACGCCGACCGACTCGCCGCACTCGGCGGAGCCGTCGGCACCGTGATGCGCGAGCGCTTCGACCTGCCTCAGTCCGAGGCGATCAACCGGGCCTGGGTCGTGCTGGCCGAGTCCGCGCACGCGGTCCTCGCCCGTGCGCACGTGGACCGCGAGAACCCGGACACCGAGCTGATCGCGGCGTACCGCGCGATGAGCCGGCCGTACCTGGAGTCGGTGATCGGGGCCTCCTGACCGCTGACCCACCTCGGACGCCCGTCCCTCCGTCGCGGAGGGGCGGGCGTTCGTGTCCGAAGTGCGCGGACCTGGGGTCGATGTCCGCCAGGCGTCATGCGCCGTCACGACCGAACCGCTATGGGCTCCGCACTGTACTGTCGTCCGGAGTCGGGCTACCTCCACCAAGAAGGGCACCCATGATCGAGTTCCGCTCGGTGCGCAAGACCTACCCGGACGGCACGAACGCTGTCGAGTCGTTCGACCTCGTGATCCCCTCGCGGACCACGACGGTGTTCGTCGGCTCGAGCGGTTGTGGCAAGACCACGCTCCTCCGGATGATCAACAGGATGATCGACCCGACCTCGGGGTCCGTCGAGATCGACGGTGAGGACATCGCGGGCGTCGACCCGGTGCAGCTCCGCCGTCGGATCGGCTACGTCATGCAGAACGCCGGTCTGCTGCCGCACCGCAGGGTCGTGGACAACATCGCGACGGTGCCGTTGCTCACCGGCGTCTCGAAGGCCGACGCGCGGAAGCGCGCGCTCGAGCTGATGGACACGGTCGGCCTCGACCGGTCGCTCGCCGATCGTTACCCGTCGCAGCTGTCCGGCGGGCAACAGCAGCGGGTCGGCGTCGCTCGCGGTCTCGCGGTCGACCCGAACATCCTGCTCATGGACGAGCCGTTCGGCGCCGTCGACCCGCTCGTCCGCAACGACCTGCAGGACGAACTGATCCGGCTGCAGCGTGAGCTGGGCAAGACGGTCGTGTTCGTGACGCACGACATCGACGAGGCCTTCAAACTCGGCGACCAGGTCGTCATCCTGAAGAAGGGCGGCGAGATCGCCCAGCAGGGGACGCCGGCGGAGATCCTGTCCGCGCCGGCGGACGACTTCGTCGCGAACTTCATCGGCGTCAGACGGGGCCGCCGGTCCCTCCGGGTCGAGCAGACCCCGACCGGTCCGGTCGTCGTGGACGGTGACGGCCGTGCCGCCGGCGTCCTCACCAGCCCCGTTGGCGTCGTCGACGCCGCTGCCGCTGTCCGCTCCGAGGCCGGGACGCCCAGCGTCCCGGGTGCTGCGGCGCAGGGTGGGAGCACCCGGTGAAGTGGGTGCTGTCGAACCTCGACACGATCGGGGACGACACGGTCGCGCACCTGGCGATCGCGATCCCGCCGATCATCATCGCCTTCCTGCTGTCGATCCCGATCGGGTGGCTCGTCGTCCGACTCCGGCGACCCGGCGCACGCCGGCTCAGCAGCGGGGTAGGCGGAGGCATCGTCACGTTCGCCGGGCTGCTCTACGCCGTCCCGTCGCTGCCGCTGTTCATCGCGCTGCCGGGCCTCATCGGCACCGGGCTGCAGGACCCCGTGAACATCGTCATCGGCCTGACGCTCTACGGCCTCGCCCTCATGGTCCGGTCCACCGTGGACGGCCTCGGTTCGGTCGACCCGGCCACCACGTCGGCGGCGACTGCGATGGGGTACTCCGGAGCGCAGCGGTTCTTCCGCGTCGACCTGCCGCTCTCCGGTCCGGTGCTGCTCGCGGGCCTCCGGGTCGTCTCGGTGTCCACGATCTCGCTGACCACGGTCGGTGCGGTGCTCGGTGTCCAGAGCCTCGGATCGCTCTTCACCGACGGCATCGGCCGGAACATCCCGGAGGAGATCGTCGCGGGTGTCGTGATGGTCCTCGTCCTGGCGTTCGCGACCGACGGGTTGCTCGTGCTGCTCGGTCGGATCGTGATGCCGTGGACGCGTCCATCGGCGCCCTCGAAGCGTGCGGCCCGCCGTGTGCTCCAGTCTGCGGAGCTCACGGCATGATCATCGGACAGGCCTTCGGCTGGGTCTTCGACCCGGCGAACTACGCCGGTCCCGACGGTGTCTCCGAGCGACTGTGGGAACACGTCTGGATCTCGCTGCTCGCCGTCGTCATCGCGTCGGTGATCGCGATCCCGATCGGCTACGCGATCGGCCACACCGGCAAGGCCCGGGGCTTCGCGATCGCCCTCTCCGGAGGCATCCGCGCCCTGCCGACGCTCGGTGTGCTCACCCTGGTGGGCCTCCTGCTCGGCGCGAACCTGCAGGCGCCGCTGTTCGCACTCGTCGTGCTCGCGATCCCGTCGGTGCTCGCCGGTGCGTACGCCGGCATCGAGTCCGTCGAACCGGTCACCGTCGACGCTGCCCGCGCGCAGGGCATGACCGGGTGGCAGATCCTGACCAAGGTCGAGATCCCGCTCGGACTGCCGCTGTTGGTCGGCGGTGTCCGCGCCGCCGTGCTCCAGGTCGTCGCCACCGCCACCCTCGCCGCCTACGTCGGATCGGGTGGGCTCGGCGGGTACGTGTTCCTCGGGCTCAAGACCCAGGACTACGCGATGATGCTCGGTGCCTCCATCCTCGTGATCGCACTCGCGATCGCGTTCGAGATCGTCTTCTCCGTGCTCCAGCGGGCGGTGGTGCCCGCGGGCATCGCCGACCGCCCGACGCGGCGACGCTCGGGATCGCGTGAGCGGCCCCACACCCCCATCCCGGAAGGAACCCCCTCGTGATCACAGCACCCAAGCTCCGCGCCGGCATCGCCGCCGCGGTCGCCGTCGGCGTGGCCGCCGCCCTCGCCGGCTGCTCCTCCAGCAGCCCGCTCGACAGCGGCTCCAGCTCGTCCTCGGACTCGAAGACGATCGTCGTCGGGTCGCAGCAGTACTACTCGAACGAGATCATCGCCGAGCTCTACGCCCAGGTCCTCGAGAAGGACGGCTTCCAGGTGAAGCGGAACTTCAACATCGGGCAGCGCGAGGTCTACCTCCCGCAGCTCGAGAAGGGCGCGATCGACGTCATGCCCGAGTACGGCGGCAACCTGCTGCAGTACTTCGACAAGGACTCGACCGCGAAGTCCGAGTCCGAGATCACGGCTGGCCTGAAGAGCTCCCTGCCGAAGGGGCTCCGTGCCCTGGACGCCGCCGAGGCCACCGACCAGGACAGCTACACCGTCACGAAGGAGTTCTCCGAGGAGAACGACGTGACGAGCCTCGCCGACCTGTCGAAGGTCAAGGGCACCCTGACCGTCGGCGCGAACTCGGAGAACCAGACCCGCCCGTACGGTCCGAAGGGTCTGAAGTCGGTCTACGGCGTGACGGTCCAGTCCAAGGCGATCGAGGACTCCGGCGGGGCCCTGACGGTCAAGGCGCTGAAGGACGGCACCGTGCAGCTCGCGGACATCTACACCGCCGACCCGAGCATCAAGGCGAACGACTTCGTGACGCTCGAGGACCCGAAGAACCTGATCGTTCCGCAGAACGTCACCCCGGTGGTCTCGAGCAAGGTCGACGACAAGGCGGCGGCCGACATCGACGAGGTGAGCAAGGTCCTGACGACCGAGGCGCTCATCGAGCTCAACACCAAGAGCACCGTCGACAAGGAGAAGGCCTCGACCATCGCGAAGGACTTCCTGACCGACGAGGGGCTGCTCTAGGTCCCACGGACACCCGGTCCCCGCGTCGTTGCGCGGGGATCTCGACGACAGGCGTCGGGCATCGAGCCCGGCGCCTGTCGGCGTTCCGGGGTCAGCCGTGCGTGACACATGTTCCGCACGGTTGTGCCGTGCACCGGCTGTGCACGTTCGTGCAGGAGGCCCCTCTACAACTTGTCGAACCGGGACGCTCGACAGTACCGTCGAAGCATGAACGACCTCCTGGACCCGCTCCTGCTGTCGCGGTGGCAGTTCGGTCTGACGACGATCTACCACTTCCTCTTCGTCCCGCTGACGATCGGCATGGCCGTCGTCGTCGCGGTGTTCCAGACCGCCTGGGTCCGGACCGGTCGTGCGCACTACCTGCAGCTGACGCGGTTCTTCGGACGGATCTTCCTCATCAACTTCGCGATGGGGGTCGTCACCGGCATCGTGCAGGAGTTCCAGTTCGGCATGAACTGGTCGGACTACTCGCGCTTCGTCGGCGACGTCTTCGGCGCCCCGCTCGCGCTCGAGGGCATCCTGGCGTTCTTCTTCGAGGCGGCGTTCATCGGCGTCTGGATCTTCGGCTGGGACCGCCTTCCCCAGAAGCTGCACCTGGCGAGCATCTGGTGCGTCAGCGCAGGCACGATCATGTCGGCGTACTTCATCATCGCCGCGAACGCGTTCATGCAGCACCCCGTGGGCTACGCGATCAACGAGGCGAAGGGTCGCGCCGAACTCACCGACATCTGGGCCGTCCTCGGCAACAAGGTCGCCCTCGCCGCCTTCCCGCACACGGTCTTCGCGTGCTTCATGGTCGCCGCCGGCGTGATCATCTCGGTCGCCGCGTACCACCTGGCGCGCAACCAGAACCTCGAGACGATGATGCCGGCGCTGAAGTTCGGCCTCTGGACGATGGTCGCGGCCGGCGCCCTCACGGTCCTCACCGGTGACCAGCTCGGTCTCACCATGGTCGACACGCAGCCGATGAAGATGGCCGCGGCCGAGGCGCTGTACAACACCGCGACCGGCAAGGACGCCTCGTTCTCGATCTTCACGCTCGGCACGCCCGACGGTGTCACCGAACTCTTCTCGATCCGGGTGCCGTACCTGCTGTCCTTCCTGTCGACGCACACCTTCTCCGGCACGGTCGAGGGCATCAACGACCTGCAGGCGCAGTACACGCAGGTCTACGGGCCGGGCGACTACAAGCCGATCATCTGGGTGACCTACTGGTCCTTCCGCTGGATGATCGCCCTCGGGGTCGGCGCCGTGATGGTCTCGCTCGCCGGACTCTGGCTGACGCGCAAGGGCCGCTTCCCGCAGCAGCGGTGGGTCTGGCGCATCGCGATCTGGGCCGTGCCGCTGCCGATGGCCGCGATGGTCGTCGGCTGGGTCTTCACCGAGATGGGCCGCCAGCCCTGGCTCGTGTTCGGCCTGCTCAAGACGGCCGACGGCGTCTCCCCGAACGTGACGGGCCTCGAAGTCCTCGTCTCGCTCGTCGTGTTCACCCTCATCTACGGATCCCTCGCGGTGGTCGAGTTCCGACTGATCAAGAAGGTCGCCCAGGAGGGCCCGGCCGCCCCGGCCGAGGTCGACGCGGAGACCGGCGAGGTCAAGCACGAAGTGACGGTCTACTAGAGATGGAAGCTGCCTGAGATGGACCTGCCCGTTCTGTGGTTCGCGATCGTCGGACTCTTCTTCGTCGGGTACTTCGTGCTCGACGGGTTCGACTTCGGCGTCGGCATGTCCCTGCCGTTCCTCGGCAGGGACGACACCGACCGCCGTGTGCTCATCAACACCATCGGCCCGGTCTGGGACCTCAACGAGACCTGGGTGATCGTGGCGGGAGCCTGCCTGTTCGCCGCCTTCCCCGAGTGGTACGCGACGATGTTCTCCGGCTTCTACCTGGCACTGCTGCTCATCCTCGCCGCACTGATCCTGCGCGGGGTGTCGTTCGAGTACCGGCACCAGGACAAGCACCGGGCATGGAAGCGCCGGTTCGACCTGATGATCGTGGTCGGCAGCGCGGTGCCGTCGTTCCTCTGGGGCGTCGCGTTCGGCAACGTCGTCCGGGGGATCCCGATGGACTCCGGACACAACTACACCGGCACGCTGTTCGACCTGCTCAACCCGTTCGCACTGCTCGCCGGTGCCACCACCCTGCTGGTCTTCTTCACCCACGGCGTCGTGTTCGTGGCACTGAAGACCGAGGGTGAGATGCGCGAGCGGGCGATGCGCCTGGCGAAGCGGGCCGGAGTGGTCACGATCGTGGTCGCCGCCGTGTTCCTGGTCACGATGGCGCTCGTCCGGTCCTCCCCGACGTCGCTCGTGCTGTCGGCCGTCGGTGCCGTGGCCCTGGTCGTCGCGGTCCTCTGTGCCGCACGCGGTCGGGAGGGTCGCGCCTTCACCCTGATGGCCGTCACCATCGCGGCGGTCGTCCTGGCGATGTTCACCGCGGTGTTCCCGGACGTGATGCCCGCCACGAACGACCCGGCGAACAGCCTGACCGTCGCCAACGCCTCGTCCGGCACGTACACGCTGACGGTCATGAGCTGGGTCGCCCTGGTCTGCATCCCGCTCGTGCTGGCCTACCAGGCGTGGACGTACTGGGTCTTCCGCAAGCGGGTCTCGCGCGCCACCGTCGCGCAAGCCGCGCACTGAGCAGGAGGCACGTGTGAAGCCGCTCGATCCCCGCCTGCTCCGTCTGTCCCGGACGGCGCGCGGCTTCGTCGTGGCCGCCGCCGGCACCGGCGCGGTACGCACCATCGCGACCATCGCGATCGCCTGGGGGATCGCGGCCGCGGTGACCCAGGTCGTCGACGCGGTCCCCGCCGGTGCCGTCCCCGCGACGTTCGCCGGCACGCTCGCCCTGCTCGGCGGCGCGTTCCTGCTCCGCGCGGTCGCGGCCTGGGCGACCGACGACCTCGCCGCCCGCGCCGGTGCCCGCGTGAAGAGCGAACTCCGCGCCTCCGTGCTCCGGCGCGCGGCCGACCGGGGCCCCGGGTGGCTCGCCGGCCGGTCGAGCGCCGGTTTCGCCGCCACGCTCGGCCCCGGGCTCGACGCGCTGGACGCTTACTTCGGCCGGTACCTGCCGCAGCTCGCGCTCACCGCCGTCGCCACCCCGCTGCTGCTCGTCGCGATCGGCTTCGGCGACCTGACGAGTGCGGTCGTCATCGTCTGCGCGATGCCCGTCATCCCGGTGTTCATGGCCCTCATCGGTTTGGCCACCCGGTCGCTGCAGCAGCGGCAGGCCGACGCACTCGCCCGGCTCGGTGGGGCGTTCACCGAGGCCGTCGAGGGGCTCGCGACCCTCAAGGTGTTCGGTCGTGCCCGCCGCCAGGTCGGCCGCATCGGGCAGGTCACGGACGAGTACCGCCAGGGCACCATCGGTGTGCTGCGGCTGTCCTTCGTCAGCGGCTTCGCCCTCGAGCTGGCTGCGAGCCTGTCCGTCGCGCTCGTCGCGGTGTCGATCGGGATCCGGCTGGTCGACGGCTCGCTCGGCCTCGGCGCGGCGATGTTCGTCCTGGTCCTCGCCCCGGAGGCGTTCGCCCCGCTCCGGCAGGTCGGCGCCGACTTCCACGCGGCCCAGGACGGGGTGCAGGCGTCCCAGGCCGTCCTCGACGTGCTCGACGACCCCGACGTCCCGGTACCAGCTGCGCCGGACACCGTCGCCGCCGCCGGGGTGGACGTCCCGGCGCCGGCCCTGGTGCTCGCCGGGCTCACCGTGCACCGCTCCGACACGGTCGTCGGCCCGGTCGACCTCACCGCCCCGACCGGGACCGTCGTCGCCCTCTCCGGCCCGAGCGGCTCCGGCAAGTCCAGCCTGATCGCCGCGATCCGCGGGGTCCTCCCCGCCGACGGCACGGTCACGGTGCCCGGGCGTGCCGACCTGCCGGTCCTCGACCGCACCACCTGGGTCGACCAGCGTCCGCGACTGGTGCGCGGCACGGTCGCCGAGAACGTCGCCCTCAGCGCCCAGCCGGACACGGCGGACGTGCGGACCGCGCTCGGTGCGGTGGGGCTGGGAGTCGAGCCGGGCCTCCCGGTCGGCAGTGGCGGGTCCGGGCTGTCCGGCGGGCAGGCGCAGCGTGTCGCCGTCGCGCGCGGGCTGTACCGTGCGGCGCGGCTCGAGACGCCGCTGGTGCTCCTCGACGAGCCGACGTCGGCCCTCGACGCGGAGTCCGAGGCGCAGGTCGTCGCCGCCCTCCGCCGACTGGCGGACGCGGGGGCGGTCGTCGTCGTCGCGAGCCACCGACCCGCCGTCGTGGCCGCTGCCGACGTCGTCGTCGCGATCCGCGCCTCCGGATCCGTCACGGTCTCGGCGCAGCGGTCTCCACAGGAGGTGCCCGCATGAGCAGCGCCCGCGTGAGTCGCCCCGACGGCCGGGAGGCCCGCACCCGGTCAGTCCTCCGGCTCGCCCTGCCCCGTGGGCGGGGTTGGGTGAAGGCCGTCGCCGCCGGCGTGCTCAGCGCGCTCTGCGGGGTGGCCCTGCTCGCCGCCAGCGGGTACCTCATCACCCGCGCCGCCGAGCACCCGCCGATCCTCTACCTGACGCTGGTCATGGTCGGCGTCCGCGCCTTCGCCCTCGGGCGCGCGGTGTTCCGCTACGTGGACCGGCTCGCCGGGCACGACGCGTCGTTCCGCCAGCTCGCCGTCGTCCGGACCGAGATGTACCGTCGGCTCGCCTCGGTCGCTCCGGCCGGGCTCGGATCGACCGGGCGTGGCGACCTCATGACGCGGCTCGTCACCGACACCGACCGGCTGCAGGACCTGCCGATCCGGGTCGTCGGGCCGCTCGTCTCAGCGGGCGTCACCGCGTTCCTCTCGGTCGTCGCCGTCGCGTTCGTGTCCCTGCCGGCCGCCCTCGTGCTGCTGTCGGCCCTCGGCACGGCAGCCCTGGTCGGGACCGTCGTGACCGCCGCGGTCGCCCGCCGCTCCGATGTGGTGACCGCCGCCGACCGCGGGCGCGTCGCGGACCTGGTGCTCGACACCGTCCGCACGCTCGACGTGTTCGTGGCCTACGGCACGCTGGAGGAACGACTCACCCACATCGCGCGGCTCGACGACCGCGTCACGCGGGCCGTCCGCCGCCGCGGCGCCGTCGAGTCACTCGTCGGCGCGCTCGTCGGCCTGGTCGGCGGGGCTGCGGTCATCGGGACGCTGGCCGTGGGCGCACCGGCCGTCGTCAGTGGTGCCCTGGACGGCCCGTTCTGGGCACTGGCGGTGTTCGTCCCGCTCGCGCTGTTCGAGGTCGTCGGTGGTGTCCCGCTCGCCGTCCTCACACTCCGTCGGGTCCGGGCCGCCGCGGACCGCGTCGAACGGGTCGTCCCCGCGGAGCTGCCGGTCGGACTGGTGCCCGAACCGGAGGACGCTGCCAGCCCGGAGGCCCTCGTGGCGCCGGCCACCGTCACCGTCCGGGTCCGTGACCTGTCCGTCCGCTGGCCGGGCGTGCCGACCCCCGCGGTCGACGGGGTCTCGCTCGACCTGCACCCGGGCGAGGTCGTCGTGCTCAGCGGGCCGAGCGGCGCCGGCAAGTCGACGCTCGTGGACGCCCTCGTCCGGTTCGTCGACCACACCGGCAGCGTCACCCTGGACGGGACGGACGCGCGGACCATGCACCCCGACGCGGTCCGCGCCCGCATCGGTCTGATCGAGCAGGACCCGTTCGTGTTCGACCAGTCGGTCCGGCAGAACCTGCTCTTCGCGCGGGAGACCGCGACCGACGACGAACTGCTCGCCGTGCTCGACCGGGTCGGACTGGGGGACTGGGTCCGGCGTCGTGGGGGACTCGGCGCCGCCGTGGGGGAGCGCGGGTCGCTCGTGTCCGGGGGGCAGGCCCACCGGTTGGCGCTGGCGCGGGCCCTCCTGCACGAGTTCCCGGTCCTCGTGCTCGACGAGCCGACCGCCGACATCGACCCCGACCTCGGCCATGACGTGCTGCGCGACCTCGTGATGACCGCCCGCGCCGCCGGACGCTCCCTGCTCGTCGTGTCGCACGTGCCGGTGCCGGCCGACCTCGTCGACCGGACCCTGCGGATGCGGGACGGACGCCTGCTCGCGCGGTGACCCGGCGCACGGACGCGAGACGGTCCTGACGGCTTGTATCGTTGACGACCGTGACCATCGAGCAGCACGTCGAGGACCCGCACGCCTACGACTTCCGGCGCATCCAGCAGAAGTGGCAGGCGCGGTGGGAAGAGCTCGGCCTCTTCACCGCCGACCCCGACGACAAGCGCCCGCGCAAGTACATCCTCGAGATGTTCCCGTACCCCTCCGGCGACCTGCACATGGGGCACGCCGAGAACTGGGCGCTCGGGGACTTCGTCGCGCGCTACTGGCGCCAGCAGGGCTTCAACGTGCTGCACCCGATCGGCTGGGACTCGTTCGGCCTGCCCGCCGAGAACGCCGCCATCAAGCGCGGCGTCGACCCGAAGGACTGGACCTACGCGAACATCGCGCAGCAGAAGGCGTCCTTCAAGCGCTACGCGCCGTCGTTCGACTGGTCCACCGAGATCCACACCTCCGATCCCGAGTACTACAAGTGGAACCAGTGGTTGTTCCTCAAGATGTACGAGAAGGGCCTGGCGTACCGGAAGGACAGCTGGGTCAACTGGGACCCGGTGGACCAGACCGTCCTGGCCAACGAGCAGGTCCTGCCCGATGGCACCTCGGACCGCTCCGGTGCCGTCGTCGTCAAGAAGAAGCTGACGCAGTGGTACTTCAAGATCACGGACTACGCGGACCGGCTGCTCGACGACCTCAACCAGCTCGAGGGCCGGTGGCCGTCGAAGGTCATCGCGATGCAGCGCAACTGGATCGGCCGCTCGGTCGGTGCTGACGTCGACTTCGTCATCGAGGGCCGTGACGAGCCCGTCACCGTGTTCACCACGCGCCCGGACACCATCCACGGCGTGACCTTCCTGGTCGTCGCACCGGACTCCGACCTGGCCGCCGAGCTCGTCGCCGACCCGTCCGTCGACGATGCCACCCGCGCCGCGTTCCAGGACTACCTGGTCGCCACGCAGAAGGCGTCGGACATCGACCGGCAGAACGCCGACCGCCCGAAGACCGGTGTCCCGCTCGGCCGTTCGGCGATCCACCCGCTGACCGGGGAGCGCCTGCCGCTGTGGGCTGCCGACTACGTCCTCGCCGACTACGGCCACGGCGCCGTGATGGCCGTGCCCGCGCACGACCAGCGCGACCTGGACTTCGCCCGGGCCTTCGACCTGCCGGTGAAGGTCGTCGTCGACACGAACCAGCCGGTCACCGGTGCGATCCCGGTGATCACGGACGAGACCGAACTGCCCTCGATCGACCCGACGACCACCGGCGAAGCCCTCACCGGACAGGGTCGGATGGTCAACTCCGGTCCGCTCGACGGCATGAGCAAACAGCACGCCATCACCGCGGCGATCAGCCTGCTCGAGGAGCGCGGCACCGGTCGTGCCGCCAAGACCTACCGCCTGCGCGACTGGCTCATCTCGCGACAGCGCTTCTGGGGCACCCCGATCCCGATCATCCACGGCGAGGACGGCACCCAGTACCCGGTGCCCGAGGACCAGCTCCCGGTGGTCCTGCCCGACACCGAGGGCCTCGACCTCAAGCCGAAGGGCACCTCGCCCCTCGGCGGTGCCACCGACTGGGTGAACGTCCCGAACCCGGTCGACGGCAGCCCGGCCCGCCGCGACCCGGACACGATGGACACCTTCGTCGACTCGTCGTGGTACTTCCTGCGCTTCCTGTCCCCGCAGGACGAGACGCAGGCGTTCGACCCGGCACTCGTCAACAAGTGGGCGCCGGTCGACCAGTACATCGGCGGTGTCGAGCACGCGATCCTGCACCTGCTCTACGCACGCTTCGTCACGAAGGTGCTGTTCGACCTCGGCTACCTCGACTTCACCGAACCGTTCTCGGCGCTGCTCAACCAGGGCATGGTGCTCTCCGGCGGCTCGAAGATGTCGAAGTCGAAGGGCGGCGTCTCGCTCGGAGACGAGCTCGACGCGCACGGCGTCGACGCGATCCGCCTGGTGATGGGCTTCGCCGGCCCGCCCGAGGACGACATCAACTGGGAGGACGTCTCGCCCGCGGCCTCCGCACGCTTCCTGGCACGCGCCTACCGGATCGCCGTCGACGTCACCTCGACGCCGGACGCCGTCTGGTCCACCGGCGACCGCGGCGTCCGACAGGCCACGCACCGCTTCCTGGCGGACGCTCCGGGACTGATGGAGTCGTTCAAGTTCAACGTCGTGATCGCACGACTCATGGACCTGGTGAACGTGACCCGGAAGGCGATCGACAGCGGACCCGGTGCCGCGGACCCCGCCGTGCGTGAGGCCGCGGAGACGATCGCCCTCGGGCTCAGCGTCTTCGCGCCCTACACCGGCGAGGAGATGTGGCAGACGCTGGGTTACGACTCGTCGGTCGCCACGTTCGGCTGGCGGAAGGCCGACCCGACGCTGCTCGTGCAGGAGACCCTCACCGCGGTCGTGCAGGTCAACGGCAAGGTGCGCGACTCGTTCGAGGTGTCGAAGTCGATCGAGGCGGACGAGCTCGAGCAGCTCGCGCGCTCGTCGCACGCGGTGCAGCGGTACATCGGTGACCGCGAGATCGTGAAGGTCATCGTCCGGGCACCGAAGCTCGTCAACATCGCCATCAAGGGCTAGTCCCTCCGGGGCCGGGTCCTCCGGACCTGGTCCGTCCGGGGCCGATCCCTCCGGGGCCGATCCCTCCGGGGCCGGTCCCTCCGGGGCCGGTCCCTCCGGGGCCGGTCCCTCCACAGGGGGCGGCGCGCGGGCTCCGTCCACAGGTGGTCTGCGCGGGGCCCGGTCGACAGACCGGGCTCCGTAGCGTCTCGGGACATGTCCCGGTTCACGCTGTCACCCCGTGCCGCCCTCCTGCTGGTGGGCGTCGTGGCGCTGCTCGCGCTCGGGGTCGTCGTCGCCGGGTGGTGGGGCGGCGGTCGCGGGGACGAGGAGTCGGAGTCCGGCGTCGCGGTCGTGTCAGGGGCGCCGACGGTCGGTGTCCCGGAGCCGTCGGCGGCCGTGCCCCTCCCGTCGTCGACCGCTGCTCCCACTGCGTCCGCGTCGCCGGCGACCGCAGTGCTCTACGTCGTCGGGGCGGTCGAGCACGCGGGGGTCGTCATGGTGGGCGCCGACGCCCGTGTCGCGGACGCGCTGGCCGCAGCCGGGGGAGCGGTGGCGGACGCCGACCTGTCGCGGCTGAACCTGGCGCGGCCGGTCGTCGACGGCGAGCGGCTGTACGTGCCCCGCGTCGGCGAGACGGACGTCCCGGCCGAGCTGCCCGCGGGCGCGGGTGCTGGTCCCGGTGGCTCGGCCTCCGGGACCACGGGCTCGTCGGGTGCGGGCAGCGGTGCGGGGGCCGTGCCGGACGTCGTGGACCTCAACACCGCAGACGCCGCCGCGCTCGAGACGCTCCCCGGCATCGGGCCGGCGCTGGCGGAGCGGATCCTCTCCTGGCGCGACGAGCACGGCGGGTTCCGCTCGGTCGAGGACCTGCTCGAAGTCAGCGGCATCGGTGAGGGCCGGTTCGCCGAGCTGCAGGACCGGGTGCGGGTGTGAGCGGCCCGGTGCTGTCGGCTCCCGCTCGGAGCGCGTCCGGCGCGGCGCACGGCAGCGCGCTGCGGGCGTCGCTGGTCGACCTCCGGCTCGCTGGACCGGTCGCGGTGACGTGGATCGTCGTCGCGGTGCTCGTCGGCGTCCCCCGACTCGCCGGCGGGGTGGCCGTCGGCGCGGTCGTCCTCGGTCTGGCGTCGCTCGGCGTGCTCCTCTGGCGCGGGGTGTCCGTCCTCGTCCGGGCGATCGCGGCACTGGTGCTGACGACGGCCCTGCTGGTCGCCCTGACGGCCGCAGCGGTCACAGCCGGGCAGGCGCACCGGGCCCCGTCGATCGTGCGGCAGACGGCCGGCCACAGCCTGGAGGCCCGTGTCCGGCTCGACCGTGACCTCGCCCCCGCCGACCGGTCCGTGATCGGGACGGTCGAGGCGGTCGTGGTGCGAGCCTCCCGCCAGGACGACCTGCGCGTGCCGGTCCGGCTCGTACCGGCACTCGACGAACCGCGGCGGACCGTGCTGTCGGCCGGATCGGTCGTCGTCGTCCGCGGGCAGCTGCTGGTCGAGGACCCCGGATCGCCGACCAGCGTCGTGCTCTTCGCCCGTGGGACCGTCACGCCGCAGGCGGGCCCGACCGGGCTGCTCGGCGCCAGTGCAGTCGCACGGGCGGCATTCGTCGACGTCACCGCCGACCTGCCGGAGCCGGGTGCGGCGCTCCTTCGCGGGCTGGCGATCGGGGACCGATCCGGGCTGGACGCCGAGACGGAGCAGGCGATGAAGACCTCGGCGCTGACCCACCTGACCGCGGTCTCCGGGTCGAACTGTGCGGTCCTCGTCGGCCTCGTGGTGCTGCTCGGACGGGCGGTCGGGGCTCCCCGGGCGCTGCGTGCCGCCGTGGCCGTGGTCGTGCTGCTCGGGTTCGTCGTGCTCGTCCGTCCGGACCCGTCGATCACCCGGGCGACCGTGATGGCGATCGTGGTCCTCGTCGTGCACCTGACCGGACGGCCGGTGCGCGGCGTGCCGCTCATCGCCCTCGCCGCCGTCGGCATGCTCGTCGTCGACCCGTGGGCGGCCCGCTCGTTCGCCTTCGCGCTGTCGGTGCTCGCGACCACCGGGATCGTGGTCCTCGCTGCGCCCGTGACCGACCTGCTCGCGCGGCGGGTCGGGAGGCCCGTCGCGACGGCGGTCGCGGTGCCGGTCGCCGCGCAGGTCGCCTGCTGGCCGGTCACGATCCCGCTCTCCGCCGCCCTGCCGACGTACGCGGTGCCGGCGAACCTGCTCGCCGAGGTCCTGGCACCGGTCGCCACCGTCGTCGGTCTCGCCGCGTGCCTGCTCGCGCCGGTGTGGCCGGTGGGCGCCGGGCTTCTCGCGACCGTCGGTTGGGTGCCCGCTGCCGGGATCGGACTCATCGCACACGGGGCCGCCGGCCTGCCGACCGCCTCGGCACCGTGGCCGTCCGGGGCGGGCGGGGTCATCGCCGCCGGGGTCGTGAGCGCAGCCCTCGCGGTCGGGGTGCTCGTTCGCCGACGCCTGCGTCGGGTGGCGCTCGGAGTGGCCGTGCTCGTGCTCGTCGGGGGAGTCGGGTCGGTCGCGGTGCCCGCGGTCCTCGTCCGGGGCAGTGTCCCGACCGGATGGACCGTCGCGATGTGCGACGTCGGGCAGGGCGACGCCACCCTGCTCCGGAGCGGTGGACGCACGGCGCTCGTCGACACCGGGGACGATGCCGAGCGTCTGGTCTCCTGTCTGGCCCTCCTCGGCGTCGACCGGATCGACCTGCTCGTCCTGACCCACTTCGACCGCGACCACGTCGGCGCCGTGGCCTCGGTCGCGACACGGGTGGAGACCGCCCTGGTCGGTCCGGTCGGCCGGCCCGCGGACGACCGGGTGGTCCGGGACCTCCGGAGCGCGGGGGTGGCGGTCCGGCGGGCAGCCGATCGGACCAGCGGCCTGCTCGGGGACCTCCGCTGGCGGGTGCTGTGGCCGCCGGACGGCGAGGAGCGTGCGGGCAACGCCGCGAGCATCGTCCTCCGGGTCGATCCTGCACGGGAGCGACCCTGCCCGGGTTGCGTCAGCGCGGTGCTCCTCGGCGACCTGGGCGAGGACGCGCAGCGTCGGCTGCTGCGGACCGCGCCGCCGGAGACGCTGACGCCCGTGGACGTCGTGAAGGTCGCGCACCACGGGTCCGCGGACCAGGACCCGGAGCTCTACCGGCAGCTCGCAGCCCGGGTCGGCCTCATCGGGGTCGGCGCGGACAACGACTACGGGCACCCGACACCGAGCGCCCTGCGGATGCTCGCCGCCGCCGGGACGGTGGCGTACCGCACGGACCGGTCGGGGACGGTCGTGGTGCGCGGTGAGAGCGACGATGCGGGCGCGGAGGCGGGTGGGGACTCCGGTGCCCAGAGCCGGGCACCGGTCGCGGTGTGGACCGAGCGCGACGCCGGGGCGTCGGCTGCCGCCCGTAGGATCGGTGCGACGCCGACCGTCACTGCGCCGCCGATGCACGGGCCCGGACGTCGTCGTCGCCCAGCACCACCGGAAGGACCCGCATGCCCGCCAAGAAGCCCGCGCGCGCCGCAGCGAAGATCGACCAGATCCCCTGGTCGGCGATCCGCCCGGCCCCGGTCGTCCTGGTCACCGGTGCCGAGACGTTCCTGGCGGAGCGGGCGATCGGCATGCTCCGCGACCTGCTCGTCGGCGAGGACCCGGCGCTCGAGGTGCACGACCTCGAGGCGGACCAGTACGCCCCCGGGCTGCTGTCGACGCTGGCGAGCCCGTCCCTCTTCGGTGAACCCCGACTGGTCCGTGTCACGAACGTCGAGAAGTGCACCGACGCCTTCATCACCGAGACGATCTCGTACCTGCAGAACCCGGCCGACGACGTCACCCTGGTGCTCCGGCACGGTGGTGGAGTCCGGGGCAAGAAGCTCCTCGACACGATCCGCAGCGGGGTCGGCGGCGGCATCGAGGTGCAGTGCGACGAGATCAAGCGCGACACCGACCGGATCGACTTCGTCAACGCCGAGTTCCGTGCTGCACGGCGGAAGATCGCACCCTCCGCCGTCCGGACCCTGGTGGCCGCGTTCGCGGACGACCTCGCCGAACTCGCCGCCGCCTGCCGACAGCTCCTGGCCGACGAGGCCGCGGAGATCACCGACCGGACCGTCGACAAGTACTACGGCGGCCGGGTCGAGACGAACGCGTTCAAGGTCGCCGACATCGCCCTGGCCGGCCGGTCCGCACCGGCGATCGTCGAACTCCGGCACGCGCTGGCAACGGGAGAGGCGCCCGTACCGATCGTCGCCGCGTTCGCGAGCAAGATCCGCACGATGGCGAAGGTCAGCTCCTTCCGCGGGTCGAGCGGGCAGGCGGCCTCGGCGCTCGGCATGGCGCCGTGGCAGGTCCAGCGTGCCCAGCGGGACGTCGCCGGCTGGAGCGAAGCAGGCCTCGCGAACGCGATCACGAGCATCGCGGCCGCCGACGCCGCGGTGAAGGGCGGGTCCCGCGACGCCCACTTCGCGCTCGAGGTGATGGTCCGCACTATCGCACGACGCGGCGAGGAGCGCTGACCGGCACCGGGCCTCCCGGCCGTCGGCGGAGCCGCTGCTGGGGACGCTCCGCTGCCGGCGTGCGCGATGACGCCCGTCCGGTGCCCGGCCAGTGGCGGTCCGGTGCCCGTCCGGTGTCCGGCCGCGCCCGTGGTTCCGATCGGCTTCGCCCAACCGGATCCGGATCGAACCGCGGCATCCCGCGGTTCGGAGTGGTTGCTGTTGAGCGCAGCCGGTGGGCACCCGATTCGCCGCGGCCAGCGCCCGGGTCGGCGAGGCGGCGCGAACGCCTGCTGTGCTGGCGGTGCCCGACCGCACCCTGCGGTTCCGCTCGGCTTCGCCCAACCGGGTCCGGATCGAACTGCGGCATCCCGCGGTTTGGAGTGGTTGCGGTTGGGCGCAGCCGAACGGCGCCGGCCCGCCGCGGCGACCCGCGGCACCGGTCCGCGGCGGCCGCGCGCGGCCTGCCGCACGCACCCGGGAACGACGAAGGCCCCGCACCGAACGGTGCAGGGCCTCCGAGACGGTCAGACGCTCAGATCAGAGCGCGGAGACCTTCTTCGCGATGGCCGACTTGCGGTTCGCGGCCTGGTTCTTGTGGATGACACCCTTGCTCACGGCCTTGTCGAGCTTCTTCGACGCGAGCGACAGGGCGGCAACGGCCTTGTCCTTGTCGCCCGTGGCGATCGCCTCGTTGGTGTGACGGATGTACGTCTTGAGCTCCGACTTGTACGCCTTGTTGCGGTCGGTGGCCTTCTGGTTGGTCTTGATGCGCTTGAGCTGCGACTTGATGTTCGCCATGCGTGTTGCTCCTGGTTTCGTCTCGGACGGGTGGTTGCGATCCCGGGTAGAGGGGCCCTTCGTCGCATCGCGTTCCACCCGTGGGCGACGGAACGCGTAAGCCAGCGACTGACGTTACCAGGTCGACCCGTCCGGACCAAAGCCCGACACGGGTCGTGTGGCGACGAGACGGGCGCGCGATCCCGAGCGGATACGGTGTCGACATGCCGTCCGTCGCACCCCGCATCGACACCGTCCCACCGTCGGGCATCCGCCGGGTGTTCGAGCAGGCGGCCCTCCTCGACGACGTGACGATGCTCGTGATCGGTGAGCCGGACGTCCCCGTCGCCAAGCACATCGGTGACGCCGCACGTCGTGCGTGGGCCGAGGACCGCACCGACTACGGGCCCAACGGCGGCATCCCGCAGCTGCGGCAGGCGATCCAGGACAAGCTCCGCCGCGAGAACCGGATGGACGTCGACCTCGAGCAGGTCTGGGTCACCGTCGGTGCGACGCAGGCGCTGTTCACGGCGATGACGCTCGTGCTCTCGCCCGGTGACGAGGTCCTGGTACCGGACCCCGGCTACACGACCTTCACGATGAACGCCCACATCATCGGCGCGGACCCGGTGCCGTACCAGCTGTCGCCGGCGCACGGGTTCGAGCCCGACCTCGCCGCATTGGAGGCGCGGATCACCGACCGCACGCGCGCCATCATCGTGAACTCCCCGTCCAACCCGCTCGGCACCGTCTTCGGCGAGCAGACGCTGCGTGACCTGTTGGCGCTGGCGAAGCGCCACGACCTCTGGGTGATCAGCGACGAGGTCTACGAGTACTTCACCTACGGCACACGGCACCTGAGCCTGGCGTCCCTCGACGAGGACGACCGCGTCTTTTCGGCGTTCTCGCTGAGCAAGACGTACGCGATGACCGGCGTGCGGGTCGGCTACCTCGTCACGCCCAAGGGCCTCGGCCCGACGATGCGGACCGTCCAGGAGTCGATCATCAGCTGCGTCGCGGAGCCCGACCAGTGGGCGGCCCTCGCGGCGATCGTCGGCGACCACTCGTCGGTGCAGGACGCCCGCGAGCACTACCGCGAGAACCTCGAGATCGCGACGGGGGTCCTGGACGCCGCCGGCATCCGCTACCTCGATCCTCGAGGAGCGTTCTACCTGTGGATCGACGTCTCGCACGCGGCCCGGGGCGACGTCGCGGAGTGGGCCCTGGCGTTCCTCCAGCGCGAGCGGGTGGCGGTCGCGCCGGGCAGCGCGTTCGGCCGGACGGGTGAGGGGTGGATCCGGGTGTGCCTCGCGGCGTCGGCGGAGGACCTGCGCCGAGGACTCGGCGCGCTGCCGGTCCCGACCGCGGGCACGCACGCGACCGACGCCTGACCAGAGCCGGACCCGCCCGGTGCGCGCTGTCGGGGCGTGAGCATGGGACAATCGACGGACCGTCCGACCCACCCCGAGGAACCGTGAGCCCACAAGCATCTGCGCCGCTCGAGCCCGCCTCGACACCGGCCGCCGCGATCCGCAACTTCTGCATCATCGCGCACATCGACCACGGCAAGTCCACGCTGGCTGACCGCATGCTGTCGATCACCGGCATCGTCGAGGACCGGGCGATGCGTGCGCAGTACCTCGACCGGATGGACATCGAGCGTGAGCGCGGCATCACGATCAAGTCCCAGGCCGTCCGCATGCCGTGGGAGCTCGACGGCGAGACCTTCGCGCTGAACATGATCGACACCCCCGGGCACGTCGACTTCTCGTACGAGGTCTCCCGCTCCCTGGCCGCGTGCGAGGGAGCGATCCTGCTCGTCGACGCCGCGCAGGGCATCGAAGCCCAGACGCTCGCGAACCTGTACCTGGCGCTCGAGAACGACCTCGAGATCATCCCGGTCCTCAACAAGATCGACCTGCCGGCCGCCGAGCCGGAGAAGTACGCCGCCGAGCTCGCGCAGCTCATCGGGGGCAAGCCGGAGGACGTCCTGCGGGTCTCCGGCAAGACCGGCGAGGGCGTCGCCGAGCTGCTCGACCGGGTCGTCCGCACCGTGCCCGCTCCCGTCGGCACGGTCGACGCCGCACCCCGCGCGATGATCTTCGACTCGGTGTACGACAGCTACCGCGGTGTCGTGACCTACGTGCGCATGATCGACGGCTCGATCAAGCCGCGCGAGAAGGTCCAGATGATGTCGACCAAGTCGACGCACGAAGTCCTGGAGATCGGGGTGTCGAGCCCGGAGCCGACCCCGACGAAGGGGCTCTCCGTCGGCGAGGTCGGGTACCTCATCACCGGCGTCAAGGACGTCCGCCAGTCCAAGGTCGGCGACACGGTCACGAGCGCGCAGCGTCCGGCGACCGACGCGCTGGCCGGCTACACGGACCCGAAGCCGATGGTCTTCTCGGGTTTGTACCCGATCGACGGCAGCGACTACCCGGTGCTCCGCGAAGCGCTCGACAAGCTCAAGCTGTCCGACGCGGCCCTGGTCTACGAGCCGGAGACGTCCGTGGCGCTGGGCTTCGGCTTCCGCTGCGGGTTCCTCGGCCTGCTGCACCTCGAGATCATCACCGAGCGACTGCGGCGCGAGTTCGACCTCGACCTCATCACCACCGCCCCGAGCGTGGTCTACGAGGTCACGACCGAGGACAACGAGGTCACCGAGGTCACGAACCCGTCCGAGTTCCCGACCGGCCGCATCCTCGAGGTCCGCGAGCCGATGGTCCGCGCTGCGATCCTGGCGCCCAAGGACTACGTCGGCGCGATCATGGAGCTCTGCCAGCAGCGGCGCGGCTCACTGCTCGGTATGGAGTACCTCGGCGAGGACCGCGTCGAGATCCGCTACGAGATGCCCCTCGGCGAGATCGTGTTCGACTTCTTCGACCAGCTGAAGAGCAAGACGCAGGGCTACGCCAGCCTGGACTACGAGCCCGTCGGTGACCAGGCCGCTGACCTCGTGAAGGTCGACATCCTGCTGCAGGGTGACCAGGTCGACGCGTTCAGCGCCATCGTGCACCGCGAGAAGGCGTACGCCTACGGCACGCTGATGACCGAGCGACTGCGCAAGCTCATCCCGCGCCAGCAGTTCGAGGTCCCGATCCAGGCCGCGATCGGCGCCCGCATCATCGCCCGTGAGAGCATCCGTGCCATGCGCAAGGACGTCCTGGCGAAGTGCTACGGCGGTGACATCACCCGCAAGCGCAAGCTCCTCGAGAAGCAGAAGGAGGGCAAGAAGCGCATGAAGACGATCGGCCGGGTCGAGGTCCCGCAGGAGGCCTTCATCGCCGCACTCTCCGGCGACGTGGAAGAGAAGAAGAAGTGAGCCGCGGACACCAGCACCGCACGGCGTTGACGTACGGCGCCGTCGGCGCGACCCAGGCGTCGGACCTCATGACGTACCCGCCGGAGGGCTTCGTACCGGCCGAGTCCCGCGCCCGCATCGGGCACGGCGACCAGCGCTTCGAGACCGCCGTCATGCAGGCGCTCACCTGGCAGATCCAGGAGCGCAGCGGGATGGGGGTCCGCGTCGAGGACACGCCCGAGGACGACGAGGTCCGCTACAACCCGGTCACGTTCGACGAACAGGGCGTCCCGATCGCCCCCGCCTCGATCGGCACGCCGCGGGTGGAGAAGACCACGCCCGACGGCACCCCGCTGATCACGGCGGGCACCACGGCGACGCTGACGATGCACGCCTTCGGGCAGACCGTCCAGGCGCCGGTGCGGGTCGTCGCGATCATCGACGAGCGCGACCGTAAGGGCTTCGCGTACGGCACACTCGACGGCCACCCGCTCTCGGGTGAAGAGTCCTTCGTCGTCGAGCGGACCCCGGACGGCTCGGTCTGGCTGCAGGTCCGCCAGTTCTCGCAGCCGGCCAGCCGCAAGTGGCGCTTCGTCGCGCCGCTGCTGCGCCGCCAGCAGCGGGTGATGGCGGAGAAGTACCTGGCCGCCCTGCGCGGCGACTGACCCGACGACGTGACCGGTCCCGGAGACCGGTCACGTGCCTCCCGGCCGGGAGGCCCGCCCCGCGCCCGACAGGCGCCGACCGGCAGCCCCGCGCCCGACCAGCAGCCCCGGGCCCGACCGGCAGCCCCGCGCCCGACCGGCAGCAACGGGGCCGCCCGGCGGCCACGGGGCCGACCGGGACCAGCAGGCAGACCACCGGTCTGCTCAGGCGAGCGGCGCCAGGCCCGCGATCGCGTCCTCGATGAGCCCCGCGTCCTGGACGCAGTCCCGCGCCACGGCCACCGCGCTCGTCCCCTGGAGCGCCGCCACGTCGTACGCGCCGGTCGCGACCGCCACGAACGGGATCCCGACCGCATCCGCCGCCTCGCCGTCGCGCGGGGTGTCCCCGACGATGACCGCCCGGGTGCCGGACAGGGCTGCGGCGGCGACGGCGGTGATGCCGGCCCGCTCGACCTCGGTGTCGCCGAAGTACGAGTGTTCCCAGTCGAAGACGTCGACGTCGAAGCCCGCGCCGAGCAGCTTGACGCGGGCTCGGTACGCGGAGTTGCCGGTGAGCAGGCCGTTCCGCCAGCCGAGGTCGGCGAAGCGTCGGACCAAGTCGATCGCGCCGGGTGCCGGGATGCGTCGGTCGCCAGAGCGGTGCCGTTCCTCGGACAGGTCGCGGAGGTGTCCGCTGACGGTGGGGACCAGGTCGTCGCCCAGGTGGTGCGCGCGGACGTGCTCGACGATGATGCCGGCGTCGGTCCGACCGTGCTGGTGGCCGACGAGCTGCGGGAGGTCGCGGCCGAGCGCTCGTTCCAGCGCCAGGTGGTACAGGTTCCCCGGTGCCGCGGCGTTGCGCACGAGGGTGCCGTCGATGTCCCAGAGGACCGTGGTGGTGACCGGATGGTGCTCCATGCCGTCCATGATGACGGACAATGGACTCCATGCCGAGTGCTCTCCCGATCGCCGATCCCGCTCCGTCGGACGGACTGGTCGAACCGGCACCCGGAGCGGGTCAGGTGCCGTTCGGCGTCTACGTCCACGTGCCCTTCTGCCGGGTGCGGTGTGGGTACTGCGACTTCAACACGTACACGGCCTCCGAGCTCCGCGGAGTCCGGCGTGACGACTACGCCGGCCACGCCCTCCGTGAGATCGCGTTCGCGGACCAGGTGCTCGAGCGCTCCGGCGTCCCGCGGCGGCCGGTCTCGACGGTGTTCTTCGGCGGCGGCACCCCGACGATGCTGCCGGCGTCCGACCTGGCGATGATCCTGCGGGCGGTCGACGACACGTGGGGGATCCTGCCCGGGGCCGAGGTCACGACCGAGGCCAACCCGGACTCCGTCGACGCCGAGTCGATCGCGACGCTGCAGCGCGCCGGCTTCACCCGGATGAGCTACGGCATGCAGTCGGCGGTGCCGCACGTGCTGGCGACCCTGGACCGCACGCACGACCCCGAGCGGGTGCCGGTGGTCGTCGACCTCGCGAAGCAGCAGGGTCTCGACGTCAGCCTGGACCTCATCTACTCGACGCCGGGGGAGTCGCTCGACGACTGGCGCACCTCGCTCGACGCGGCGATCGCCTGCGCTCCGGACCACGTGTCCGCCTACTCGCTCATCGTCGAGGACGGGACCGCGATGGGCCGTGCCGTGTCCCGCGGGGAGTTGCCCGCCCCGGACGACGACCTGGCGGCGGACATGTACGAGCTCGCCGACCAGGTGCTGCGTGACGCCGGCTACGACTGGTACGAGGTCTCGAACTGGTCGCGCGGCGCCGGACACGCCAGTCGGCACAACCTGTCCTACTGGAAGGGCCACGACTGGTGGGGCATCGGCCCGGGCGCGCACTCCGCCGTCGCCGGCACCCGCTGGTGGAACGTCAAGCACCCGGCCGCCTACGCGAACAAGGTGCTGCAGGACGTGTCCCCGGCCGCCGGGCGCGAGACCCTGGACGACGAGACGCGCTACGTCGAGCGGGTCCTGCTCGCCGCGCGGGTCCGCGGCGAGCTGCGGATCGACGAGCTCCGCCGGGAGGCCCGTGGCCGCGTCGCCGGCCTCATCGCCCGTGGTCTCGTGGACGGCCGGGCAGCGCTGGGCGGGACGCTGGAACTGACCCTGCCGGGACGGCTGCTCGCCGACGCCGTGGTCCGCGACCTGCTCGACTGACCGGTCGGTCCCGGTACGTGCTCGCTACTGCTTGATGAACTCGATGGTGAGCGGGTACCGGTAGAACTGCCCCTGGTTCGCAGCGAGGGCGGCCAGGATGCCGAACACGATCGACACGATCCCGGTGGCCGTGATCACGAGGAACCCGATGCCGAGCACCGACGTCAGGATGCCGGCGAAGTAGGCGATGGCCATCGTGATGTGGAAGTTCAGTGCCGCGCGGGTGTGCTCCCGGACGAAGTTGCCGCGGTCCCGCAGGACGAAGTAGGCGATGACCGGCACCAGGACGTTCGAGAAGATCCCGCCGACGTGCGTCAGGGTCGCCCAGAGGCGCTGGTCCTCGGGGGTCATCGGCTGCGGGAGCCGGTAGCCGGACGGGTACTGCTGCCCGGGCTGCTGCCCGCCGCCGTACTGCCCACCGGGGTACTGCCCGCCGGGGTACTGCCCGCCGGGCTGCTTCCCGCCCGGGTACTGGTCGCCCGGGCCGCCGGGTCCGTGTCCGTCGCTCATGCCCGCAGCGTACCGAGCGACCGGTGGAGAAGTCCCGTCTCGTCGGCGGTCGGGCGTAGGATCAGCACTCGGCACGCGAGAGTGCCAGCCGGACGGATCGACACGAGCGGAGGGAACCGATGGTCAGCGAACGGAGCCTCGAGGTCCTCAAGGCGATCGTGCGCGACTACGTCGCCTCCCGCGAACCCGTCGGCTCGAAGACCATCGTCGAGCGCCACGCCTTCGGGGTCAGCGCCGCCACGATCCGCAACGACATGGCTCAGCTCGAGGACGAGCAGCTCATCATCGCCCCGCACACCTCCTCCGGCCGTGTGCCCACGGACAAGGGGTACCGGGTGTTCGTCGACCACCTGGCGGCGGCGCGTCCGCTCTCCGGCGCGCAGCGGCAGGCGATCGAGACCTTCCTCGGCGCCTCGAACGACCTCGACGACGTCCTCACCCGCACCGTCCGGCTGCTCAGCCAGTTGACGAACCAGGTCGCGCTCGTGCAGTACCCGACGATGGGCCACGCGCGTGTCCAGCACGTCGAACTCGTCCGCCTCGCGGACAACCGGTTGATGGTGGTCCTCATCACCGACACCGCCCGGGTCGAGCAGCGCGTCATCGAGACGGACGTCCCGTTCGACGAGTCCGCGCTCTCCGAACTCCGCACCCTCGTCAACGGCGCGACCGTGGGCCTGCTGCTGCAGGACGCCCCGCCGGCGCTCCGTGAGATCCCCGGCCAGCTCCGGCCCGCGGTCCAGCCGCTCGCCGGCGTCGTGGTCGCGAGCCTGGTCGAGCAGGTCGCCGCCAACCGGCAGGACCGCCTGCTGATGGCGGGTGCCGCGAACCTGGCGAAGAGCGAGCAGGACTTCTCCGGCGGACTCTTCCCCGTGCTCGAGGCGATCGAGGAACAGGTCACCCTGCTCCGGTTGTTCGGCGAGATGCAGGTCGACGACATCGCCGTGGCAGCGAGCATCGGACGTGAGAACGCCGAGTACGGTCTCGACGCCACGAGCATCGTCGCCGGCGGCTACCTGGCCGCCCGCGGTGAGATCGCCCGACTGGGCGTCCTCGGTCCGACCAGGATGGACTACGGCACGAACATGGCCGCGGTCCGTGCGGTCGCCCGCTACCTGTCCCGGCTGCTCGGCGAGAACTGACCCGCCGGACACCCCCACCCCGTCCACCCACGCACCCCCTGAGGAACACTTGGCAGACCACTACGACGTCCTCGGCGTCCCGCGCGACGCCTCCGACGCCGACATCAAGAAGGCGTACCGGCGGCTCGCTCGCGAACTGCACCCGGACGTGAACCCGAGCCCCGACGCCGCTGAGCGCTTCAAGGACGTCACCCACGCGTACGACGTCCTCAGCGACCCGGAACAGCGCCGTCGCTTCGATGCCGGCCCCCAGGACGGCGGGTTCGGTGCCGCCGCCGGCGGCTTCAGCGACATCTTCGACGCCTTCTTCGGCGGGGGTGGTGGCGGTGGCGGCCGTGGGACCGGTCCGCGCAGCCGTGCCGAGCGCGGCGGCGACGCCCTGCTCCGGCTCGAGGTGGACCTGGACGAGGTCGTCTTCGGCACGCACAAGGACCTCGAGGTCGACACCGCCGTGCTCTGCGACACGTGCGGTGGCTCCTGTTGCGCGCCCGGCACGAGCCCGCAGACGTGCGACATCTGCGGCGGGACCGGCCACATCCAGCGCCAGGTCCGCTCGCTCCTCGGCAACGTCGTGACGAGCGCTCCGTGTGGCACCTGCCGCGGTTACGGCACCGTCATCCCGAACCCGTGCCCCACCTGTCAGGGTCAGGGCCGCGTCCGGGCCCGTCGCACCGTTCCGGTGGACGTGCCTGCCGGCGTCGACTCGGGCCTCCGCCTGCAGATGCCCGGCCAGGGCGAGGTCGGCCCGGCCGGTGGACCCGCCGGTGACCTGTACCTCGAGGTCCGCGTCCGCCACCACGACGTCTTCAGCCGTGACGGAGACGACCTCCTCGCGACGCTCGAGGTCCCGATGACCGACGCCATCCTCGGTGCGACGACCACGATCGACGGCCTGGACGGTCCGGTCGAGCTCGAGCTCCGTCCGGGCGTGCAGAGCGCCGACGTACTGGTCATCAAGGACCGCGGCGTCACGAAGCTCCGCGGTTCCGGCCGCGGTGACCTCAAGGTCGGCATCCAGGTCGTCACCCCGAGCAAGCTCTCGCACAAGGAGCGGCAGCTGGTCGAACAGCTCGCGAAGTCCCACAAGGCCGGTGCCCCGCAGCTGTCCCGCTTCCAGCAGGGCATGTTCGGGAAGCTCCGCGACCGGTTCTTCAACTTCTGATGGCCTCGCTCTACCTCGTCGACACGCTCGACGACGTCGCGGTGGGCGGCCTGGTGCCGCTCGAGGGTGCCGAGGGGCGCCACGCCGTGACGGTGTCGCGTGTCCGGGTCGGGGAGGAGCTCCGGATCTCGGACGGCCGCGGCACCGTGGTCGCCGGGACGGTCGCGTCGGTCGGCAAGGACTCGCTCCTGCTCACCGTCGCGACCGTCGGCGTCGAACCGGCTCCGCGTCCGTCCCTGACCCTCGTGCAGGCGCTCGCCAAGGGCGGCCGCGACGAGATGGCCGTGCAGGCCGCGACCGAGATCGGTGTCGACCGGGTGGTGCCGTGGGCAGCCGCGCGCAGCGTCTCGCGCTGGGACGGCCCGAAGGTCGAGAAGGGCCGCGCCCGGTGGGCGGCCATCGCGCACGAGGCAGCGAAACAGGCGGTGCGCTCGCGCGTCCCCGACGTGGTCGCGCCGGTGACGACGGCGCAGCTCGCCGGCGGCGCAGGAGCGGCAGCACCGGCGGACGGCCAGGAGGCCCGCCGGCAGCTGGTCCTGCTCGAACCGACCGCCTCGGTGCGCCTCGCCACCTGGGAGCCGCCGGCTGACGTCGACGAGATCGCCCTGGTCGTCGGGCCGGAGGGTGGGATCGAGCCGTCGGAGCTCGAGCGTCTGGAATCGGCCGGCGCGGTGCGGGTCCGACTCGGCGGCACCGTGCTGCGGACCTCCACCGCCGGGCCGGCGGCCCTGGCCGTCCTGCAGTCGCGGCTCGGACGCTGGTGAGTCCGTACGGCGTGGATCGGAGCACCGGAGACATCGGGAAGGCGCGGCGTCGGTCGCGCGTTCTACGATGGTGCCCATGACCAGCACCGAGCCCAGCGTCTTCACGAAGATCGTCACGCGCGAGATCCCGGCGACCATCGTCGCCGAGGACGACCGCGTCATCGCCTTCGAGGACAACGCGCCCAAGGCACCCGTGCACGTGCTCGTCGTCCCGAAGACCCAGGCGTACGCGAACGTGGGCGAGCTCGCGGCCGCCGACCCCGACCTGCTCGCGCACGTCGTCACGACGGCGCAGCGCATCGCCGATGAACGCGCCGGCGGACAGTTCCGACTCGTGTTCAACACCGGCGAAGCCGCCGGCCAGACCGTGTTCCACGTGCACGCGCACGTACTCGCAGGAGACCTGCAGGAAGGCACCCTTGCCAGCTGACGAACCAGCCACCACCGAGCCGGACTCCGTCTCGACCTCCGAACTCACCGTCGACGGCATCGCCATGGTGCAGTTGCTCGGCCCGCAGGACCGCCTGCTGAAGACCGTCGAGCGCCAGTACCCGTCCGTCCGCGTCCTGGTGCGCGGCAACCAGGTCACGCTGTCCGGACCGGAGCGCGACGTCACGCGTGCCCGGGCCCTGGTCGACGAACTCGTCGGGATGGTCCGGCGCGGGCAGGACATCGGGCAGTCGGACATCCCGACCTCTGCGCGCATCATCGACGAAGAGCGCAGCCCGTCGAACGTGTTCGGCACCCCGATCGTCTCGAGCCGCGGCAAGTCGGTGCGCCCGAAGACCGACGGGCAGCGTGCGTACGTCGACGCCATCGACGAGAACACGATCACGTTCGGCATCGGCCCGGCCGGTACCGGCAAGACCTACCTGGCGATGGCGAAGGCCGTCCAGGCCCTGCAGCGACGCGAGGTCTCGCGCATCATCCTCACCCGTCCCGCGGTCGAGGCCGGCGAGCGGCTCGGGTTCCTCCCGGGCACGCTCACCGACAAGATCGACCCGTACCTCCGCCCGCTGTACGACGCGCTCAACGAGATGATGGACCCCGAGCTGGTCCCGAAGCTCCTGGCCGCCGGCACGGTCGAGGTCGCTCCGCTCGCCTACATGCGCGGTCGGACGCTCAACGACTCGTTCGTCGTCCTCGACGAGGCGCAGAACACCACGCCCGAGCAGATGAAGATGTTCCTGACGCGTCTGGGCTTCGGCTCGAAGATGGTGATCACGGGGGACATCACCCAGGTCGACCTGCCGGGCAACGTCTCCGGCCTGCGCCTGGTGACCCGGATCCTGCAGGACGTCGACGACATCCACTTCGCCCGCCTCGGCAGCGAGGACGTGGTGCGCCACACCCTGGTCGGCCGGATCGTCGACGCCTACACCGTCTACGACGAGGAACGACTCGTCGAGCAGGCCGCGAAGCGCCCCCACCAGCAGGACGACCGCCGAGGAGGCACCCGGTGAGCATCGAGCTCAACAACGAGTCCGGTGTGGCGGTGGACGAGGACGTCGTGCAGCGCCTCGCCGCCTTCGCACTCGACGCCATGCACGTGCACGCGGACGCCGAACTCGCGATCGTGTTCGTCGACGAGGGCGCGATGGAGCAGCTGCACATCCGGTGGATGGACGAGCCCGGCCCGACCGACGTCCTGAGCTTCCCGATGGACGAACTCCGTCCGGGAACCGAGGACGAGCCGACGCCCGCCGGGCTCCTCGGAGACATCGTGGTCTGCCCGCAGGTCGCCGAGGAACAGGCGAAGACCGCCGGCCACTCGACGCTCGACGAGATCCTGCTGCTGACCTGCCACGGCATCCTGCACCTGCTCGGCTTCGACCACGCGGAGCCCGAGGAGAAGGCCGAGATGTTCGGTCTGCAGGGCGAGATCCTGACCGCCTACGCCGCCGCGCGTCGGGGGCGGTGACCGCAGTGCTGCTCGTCGCCGGGCTGCTCGCGGTGGCGTTCCTGCTGGTGGTCCTCGGCGGACTGCTCGCGGCCGCCGACTCCGCGCTGTCGGTCCTCTCGCGCGCCGACCTCGAGGAGATCGCCCGCGGCAGCAAGCGCCGCCGTGCGATCGAGGCCCTGGCGGACGATCCGGGTGCGCACGTCAACGCGCTGAACTTCTTCCGGGTGCTCGCCGAGACGGCCGCCGCGGTGCTCGTGACGATCGCCCTCGTGACGGTGTTCGACACGTGGTGGGTCGCCCTGATCGTGTCCGCGGCCGTGATGACCGCGGTGTCGTTCGTGCTCGTCGGGTCCAGCCCGCGCAGCGTCGGACGCGCCCACGCCGAGGGCATCATCGCCGCCACCGGGGGGTTGGTCCGCGGGGTCCGCATCGTGCTCGGGCCGCTCGCCGGCCTCCTCGTCGCGATCGGCGACCGGGTCACCCCGGGCCGCGTCCGCAGTGCGTCCAGCGTCTCGAGCGAGGAGCAGCTGCTCTCGCTGGTCGACGAAGCGACCGAGAGCAACGTGCTCGAGGCGGACGACCGCGAACTCATCCACTCGGTCTTCGCGTTCAGCGACACCCTGGTGCGCGAGGTCATGGTGCCCCGGACCGACATGGTCACCGCGGACGCCGCCGACACGATCGCGGCGGTCATGGAGCAGTTCCTGGCCACCGGCGTGTCCCGCATGCCGGTCATCGGCCGGGACAGCGACGACGTGCTCGGGGTGGCGTACCTGCGCGACGTGGCCCGGAGCCTCTACGAGCGCCCCGAGGTCGGCGTCCGCCCGGTGCGCACGATGCTCCGGCCGGCCGAGTTCCTGCCGGAGTCGAAGCCCGCCGACGAGACCCTGCGGCACATGCAGCTCGCGAAGAACCACCTGGTGCTCGTGGTCGACGAGTACGGCGGCGTCGCGGGCCTCGTCACGATGGAGGACCTCATCGAGGAACTCGTCGGTGACATCTCGGACGAGTACGACCGCGCCGTGGTCGACCGCGCGGAGATCGAACCGGGGCGTTGGCGCATCTCGGCTCGATTGCCCATCGACGAGCTCGGTGACCTGTTCGGGATCGAACTCGACGACGACGACGTCGACACCGCCGGTGGCCTGCTCACGAAGGAGCTCGGGCACCTGCCCTCCGCCGGGGACGCCGTCACGGTGTCCGGGGTCCTGCTCACCGCGGACCGCGTCGAGGGCAAGCGCCGACACCTCATCACCGTGGTCGCCGAACGGACCGCCGACCTCGCGTCCGCCGAGCAAGCCTTCGGTGACTCCGACCACTCCACGACGGGAACACGAACCACATGACCGACTCCGGACCCGACACCGCGCCCGAGGCGACGACCCCCTACCGCGCGGGCTTCGTCTCCTTCGTCGGTCGCCCGAACGTCGGCAAGTCGACGCTGACCAACGCCCTGGTCGGCCAGAAGGTCGCGATCACCTCGTCGAAGCCGCAGACCACCCGGCGGGCCATCCGCGGCATCGTCCACCGTCCGCACGGGCAGGTCATCGTCGTCGACACCCCCGGTGTGCACCGCCCGCGGACCCTCCTCGGCGAGCGACTCAACGACCTCGTCCAGTCCACGCTCGGCGACGTCGACGTGATCGGGTTCTGCGTGCCCGCGAACGAACCGATCGGGCCGGGCGACCGCTTCATCAACGACACCCTCGACCAGTACCCCCGGGCGAAGAAGGTCGCGATCGTCACGAAGATCGACCGCTCCGGCAAGGAGAAGATCGCCGAGCAGCTGCTCGCGGTGTCCCGGCTCCGCGAATGGGACGCGATCATCCCGACCTCGGGTACCGAGGGCCTGCAGCTCGAGGACCTCCTCGACGAGGTCGTGTCGCTGCTGCCGGAGTCACCGCAGCTGTACGACGACCTCGCCGTCACCGAGGAGACCGACGAAGAGCGGGTCGGCGAGCTCATCCGCGAGGCCGCGCTCGAGGGCGTCCGCGACGAGCTGCCGCACTCGTTGGCCGTCGTCATCGAGGACATGGTCGAACCCGACGCCGACGACGACCCGAACGGCCCCCTGCGCATCTTCGCCAACCTGTTCGTCGAGCGCGACAGCCAGAAGTCGATCGTCATCGGCCACAAGGGCAGCCGGCTCAAGGACGTCGGCACCCGCGCCCGGGTCGAGATCGAGGGCCTGCTCGGTCGTCACGTCTACCTGAACATCCGCGTGAAGGTCGCCAAGGAGTGGCAGCGCGACCCGAAGCAGCTCGGCCGACTGGGGTTCTGACCCGGGTCATCCGACGGTCGGACGCGCCGGGCAGGCGCGCGCCGTACCGTGGGGTGGTGTTCCGTCCCGTCCTCCGCACCCAGCTCGTCGTCGACATCGGCACGGCGGTCCTGCTCGGCGCGCTCGTCGCGATCCTGTCGGCGCAGGGGGTGGACGACGTCGCGGCCCTCGTCACGACCGCGATCCTGTCCCTGGCGCTCGCCCTCCGCCGGGTCGCGCCGGGGCTCGCCCTCGGGATCGCCTGGATCGGTGCCGTCGTCCAGATGGCGACGATGCAGACCGCCGGGATGGCCGACCTGTTCATCTCCGGAGTGCTCTACACGACGAGCGTCTACGGCACCCGGCGCATCCGGATCGCCGGCCTGGTCTCCGCGATCGTGGGCTCGGTCGTCGCCGGCACCTACATGGGCTTCCGCATCTACGGCGTACCGGGCGTCGGTGGCCCGGAGACCCTGAACGAGGCCGTGCAGTACGGCGCGATGCTGTTCGTCGTCGTCCTGGCGGTCCTGCTGCTGCCCTGGCTCGCCGGCCTGGCCGTCCGGGCCCGCCGCTCTGCGCGGATGAGCCGGGAGGCGCAGCTCCTCGCCGAACGGGACGCCGCGCGGGCAGACCGGAACGTCGCGATCGAGCAGGAGCGCGTCCGGATCGCCCGCGACATGCATGACATCGTGGCGCACTCGCTCGCGGTCGTGATCGCCCAGGCCGACGGTGCCCGGTACGCCCTCCGCGCCGACCCGGCCGTCGCCGACGAGGCCCTCGACACGATCGGCTCGACCGCCCGACGCGCGCTCGGGGACGTCCGCGAGCTGCTCGGCGCACTCCGGCACGAGCAGGGCACCGCTCCGACCCCGGACGTCGACGACATCGAGCGGCTCGTCGGGCAGATGCGCGACGTGGGGCTCGAGGTGCAGGTGGAGCGCGAGGGCGACCCGTCCACCCTGCCGACCACCACGCAGCTCGCCGTGTACCGGATCGTGCAGGAGAGCCTGACGAACGCGTACAAGCACGGGGCTCCCGGCTCGACCGTCCGTGCACGTCTGACCTACCGCCCGGACACCGTCGAGATCGACGTGGTGAACCGCCGCTCGGAGGACGACCGACCCGGCCCGGGCACCGGTCACGGACTCGTGGGGATGCGCGAGCGTGCCACGATGTCCGGCGGGAGCATGACGGCCGGACCCCGGGGCGACGACTTCGCGGTGGCGGTCCGGATGCCCGCCCAGCCGTCGACCGGGCAGATGCCCCGCAACACGATCCCGACCCGATGACGACGAGCAGGCGATGACCGACATGAGCACGAACACGAGCACTCCCGACGCGGCGCGCATCCGCGTCGCCCTGGTCGACGACCAGGCGCTGTTCCGCACCGGCATCCGGATGCTGATCGGCTCCCAGCCGGACCTGCAGTTCGTGGGAGAAGCCGGCGACGGCGCCGAGGGCATCGAGCTCGTCCGCCGGAACCGCCCGGACGTCGTGCTCATGGACATCCGGATGCCCGTCAAGGACGGCATCAGCGCCACCGCCGACATCGTCTCGAGCGGCTCCGATGCGAAGGTGCTCGTCCTCACGACGTTCGACTTCGACGAGGCGGCCGCGAAGGCCATCCGCGCCGGGGCGAGCGGCTTCGTGCTCAAGGACGCCGACCCGGAGTTCCTGCTCGCGGCGATCCGGACCGTGCATGCCGGCACGACGGTGTTCGCCGCCTCCGCGACCCGCGAGCTGCTCCGGCGCTACGAGGACCCGGCCGACCTCAGGTCGACGGTGCCCCCGGCCTTCGCCGGCCTGACCCCGCGAGAGCGTGAGATCTTCGACCTCGCAGCGCGCGGGCTCAGCAACGCCGAGATCGCGGCCCATGAGTACGTCAGCGAGGCGACCGTGAAGACCCACATCTCGCGGGTCCTCACGAAGCTCGAGCTGCGCGACCGGGTGCGGCTCGTCGTGTTCGCGCACGAGCACGGCCTCGTCACCAGGGGCGACTGAAACATCATCCGCCAGAGGGAGACCGGCCGCGGATCCGCACCGATGGGATGACGGACGCGCGCCGGTCGACGGACGCGGCACGTGCCTCCCGGACGCGATCGTGGAGTCATGACCAGCCACGATCCGATCATCCGACTCGACCACGTGTCCAAGCACTACGGCGACGCCGCTCGCCGGGTGACCGCCCTCGATGACGTCAGCGTCGACATCGGCGCCGGTGAGTTCACCGCCGTGATGGGCCCCTCCGGTTCCGGCAAGTCGACGCTCATGCACGTCGCCGCCGGTCTCGACCAGGTGTCCGCCGGTCGCATCACGATCGACGGGACCGACATCACCGGCCTCGGCGACCGCGAGCTCACCGAACTCCGTCGCCGTCGGCTCGGCTTCGTGTTCCAGTCGTTCAACCTCGTCCCGACGCTCGACGTCAGCGAGAACATCCGGCTGCCGTTCCTGCTCGGCGGGCACAAACCGGACCGCGAGGAGTCGGCGTGGATCGACCGTCTGGTCGAGATGCTCGGGCTCGGCAACCGGCTCACGCACCGCCCGCACGAGCTGTCCGGCGGACAGCAGCAGCGGGTCGCGATCGCTCGGGCGCTCGCCTCGCGCCCCGCCGTCGTCGTCGCCGACGAACCGACCGGAGCGCTCGACTCGCGGACCGGACGCGACGTGCTCGCCATCCTCCGTGGCGCCGTCGAGGAGTGGGGCCAGAGCGTCGTGATGGTGACGCACGACCCCGTCGCCGCCGCCAACGCCGACCGGATCCTGTTCCTCGCCGACGGCCGGGTCGTCGACGACCGGCCGCGCATGGGTGCCGCCGAGATCTCCGCCACGATGCTCGGCATGGAGGCGGCAGCGTGAACGGCACCGTGAACGGCGTCCGGCAGTTCGCACCGACGATCCTCGTCGCAGCGCTCGGCACGACCTTCGGGTCCGCGCTCGTCATCGCCCCGGGCATCGTCGCCGAGGCGATGGCCGCCACGGGGCTCGACGACCTCCGATCGGTCAAGTCGGTCCTCTCGGTGATCGGTTGGCTGTTCCTCGGCATCGCCCTGTACGTCGGTGCGATCGTCACCGCCAACACCTGTGCGACGCTCATCGCCGGCCAGACCCGGGTGATCGCCCTGCAGCGGCTCGTCGGCGCGACCGGTGCCTCGCTCCGGGCACGGATCACGCGGACCGGGCTCGTCGTCGGCCTGCTCGGCGGGGTCATCGGCGCGGTCGTCGGCACCGGGTTCTCGGCGGTGTTCGTCGCTGTGCTCCGCGGGAACGGGTTCCTGCCCGATCGCTCGTACACCCTGCTGCCCTGGGAGCTCGTGCTGCCGGTCGTCGCTGTCGTCCTCGCCACCTGGGGTGCGTTCGCAGCGGGTTCGCGACGCGTGCTCACGGTGACCCCGCTCCAGGCACTCTCCTCGAGCGTCGAGGTCAGCCACGAGGACGTCCGGTCCGGCACCGCGCGCAAGGTCTGGGCGATCATCCTGATGTCCGGGGGAGCGCTGCTCGCGCTGCTCGGGCTGGCGCTCAGCGGCACCACACCGGTCGCCGTCTTCCCGGCAGCGCTCGGCGGGTTCGTGTCCTTCGCCGGGGTCTCGGTCGGAGCCACGATCGTGATGCCGCCGGTCCTGCACGCCATCGGGCGCGTCGGGTCCGCCGACCCGGTCGTCCTGCTCGCGGGGCGGAACGCGATGCGCGCTCCGGCACGGTCCGCGCGCGCCACGATCGGCCTCGTCATCGGCGTCACCCTGCTCGTCACCTTCGCGGTCGCACTCGGGATCATGCAGCACGTCACCGAGTCCACCCTCTCAGGCCAGAGCGGCATCACGCCCGCCATGCTCGAGCAGCAGCGCACCTTCTTCGCACAGCTCAACGCCGTGGTCAGCGTCGTGGTCGGCTTCTCCGCCGTGATCGCCGCCGTCGGGGTCGTCAACGCGCTCGCCCTCGGCGTCCTGCAGCGCCGCCGGGAACTCGGGCTGCTGCGCGTCCTCGGTCTGACCGGGGCGCAGGTCCGCCGGATGATCGTCACCGAGGCCGTCCAGATGGTCGTCGCCGCCGTGGTCACCGGACTCGTGCTCGGCACGTTCTACGGCTGGCTGGGCGGGCAGACGCTGCTCGGGATCCTGGGCTCCGTGGTCACGCCGGTCCTGCCGCCGCTGACGATCGCGATCGTGGTCGTCGGAGCCCTGGTCCTCGCGGTCGTCGCGACGGTCGCACCCGTGCGCCGCGCGATGCGCGTCCCGCCGACGGAAGCGCTCGCGGTGGACTGACGCGGTCGCGTCGGTGACGACGGTCGGACGAGAGAGACGGGAAGGACGGGAGGGACGGTGCCAGCCGGCACCGCGCCTCCCGTCCGTCCGTGCTCCCGTCACACTGTGCGCCACCCGAGGCCCACGGTGCTACCGTGAACCCGATGTACTCGGCACTCCTCCTCCTTCGTCGCCGCGACGAGGCCTGACAACCGGCCCACCTCGTCGCGGAGTCCGTCGTGGCCGCACCGCAACCACACCGACGAAAGCGAACCGATGCAGAACGCGCAGCGCCCCTCCGGGATGCCGACCCACAAGTACGTCCCCTTCTCCGAACAGATCACCGTCGACCTGCCCGACCGCACCTGGCCGACCAAGCAGATCGACCGTGCGCCGCGCTGGTGTGCCGTCGACCTGCGTGACGGCAACCAGGCCCTCATCGACCCGATGGACGCCGATCGCAAGCGGGCGATGTTCGACCTGCTCGTGCGCATGGGCTACAAGGAGATCGAGGTCGGGTTCCCCAGCGCCTCGCAGACCGACTTCGACTTCGTCCGCAGCCTGATCGACGAGGACGCGATCCCCGACGACGTCACGATCCAGGTCCTGACCCAGGCCCGCGAGCACCTCATCGACCGCACGTACGAGGCGATCGACGGGGCGAAGCAGGCCATCGTGCACCTCTACAACTCGACGAGCATCGTGCAGCGCGAGGTCGTCTTCCGCACCGACGTGCAGGGTGTCGTCGACATCGCCGTGGCCGGAGCGCACATGTGCAAGGCGGCGGAGGCCCGGCTGCAGCACGACACGACGGTCTACTACGAGTACTCGCCGGAGTCCTACACGGGCACCGAGCTCGAGGTCGCGGTGCAGATATGCAACGCCGTGCTCGAGGTCTTCGCGCCGACGCCCGAGCGCAAGGTCATCATCAACCTGCCCGCGACCGTCGAGATGGCGACCCCGAACGTCTACGCCGACTCGATCGAGTGGATGTCGCGGAACCTCGCCCACCGCGAGGACGTCATCCTGTCGCTGCACCCGCACAACGACCGCGGGACCGCCGTCGCCGCTGCCGAGCTGGGGTACATGGCCGGTGCCGACCGCATCGAGGGCTGCCTGTTCGGCAACGGTGAGCGGACCGGCAACGTCGACCTCGTCGCCCTGGGCATGAACCTGTTCACGCAGGGCATCGACCCGGAGATCGACTTCTCGGACATCGACCAGGTCAAGCGCACGGTCGAGTACTGCAACCAGCTGCCGGTGCCGGAGCGCCAGCCGTGGGCGGGTGACCTCGTCTACACGGCGTTCAGCGGCTCGCACCAGGACGCCATCAAGAAGGGGCTCGAGGCCCTCGAGGCCCGTGCAGCCGCCGAGGGTGTCGGCGTCGACGACGTCGTCTGGGCGGTGCCGTACCTGCCGGTCGACCCGAAGGACATCGGCCGCTCGTACGAGGCCGTCATCCGCGTCAACTCGCAGTCCGGCAAGGGCGGCGTCGCGTACCTGCTGAAGACCGACCACGCGCTCGACCTGCCCCGCAAGCTGCAGATCGAGTTCAGCGGGGTCGTGCAGCAGCGCACCGACGCGGAGGGCGGCGAGTTCACCTCTGACCGGATCTGGGACCTGTTCCACGACGAGTACCTGCCCGCCCACGTCGACGACGACAAGTGGGGTCGGTACGAGATCACGAAGACCGCCACGTCGAGCGACTTCGACGGCACGACCAAGCTGTCGGTCGCGATGCGCGTCGACGAGGGCTCGATCACGTCCGAGGCCGTCGGCACCGGTCCGATCGACGCGTTCCTCACGGTGATGAAGGAGCAGGGCGTCGCGGTCACGCTGTACGACTACTCGGAGCACACGATGAGCGCCTCGGGTGACGCGCAGGCGGCGTCCTACGTCGAGCTCGACGTCGACGGCGTCCGGCTGTGGGGCGTCGGGATCGACGCCGACATCGCGACGGCCTCGCTCAAGGCGATCGTCTCCGCGGTGAACCGCGCCGTGCGCGCGGGTGCCGCCTCGGGCGCCCCGGAGCTCGTCTCCGCCTGACCTGACCCGACCTGACCCGACCCGGGACGGGAGGCGCGGTGCGGGCCCGCACCGCGCCTCCCGTCCGTTTCGTGGTCGCCGCCAGCGTCGAGGTCGCACGTCCTGCCGTCCGGACGCCGCCGCGGCGGCAGTTCCCGCGACCTCGGCGATCACCACGCGGCGGGTCGTGCGACCTCGGCGACCTCGGCGAGCGGGCGAGCGGGCGAGCGGGCGGGGGTGTCGGCGGCGCGGGGGATACTGGGGGCATGCCGCTGTACCGGGACGAGTGCGTCGTGTTGCGCACCCACAAGCTCGGTGAGGCCGACCGCATCGTCACGATGCTCAGCCGGGAGCACGGCAAGATCCGCGCCGTCGCGAAGGGCGTCCGGCGCACCGCGTCGAAGTTCGGCTCGCGCCTCGAACCGTTCATGGTCGTCGACGCCCAGTTCTACGAGGGCCGCTCGCTCGACATCGTCACGCAGGCGGAGTCCCTCGGCGCGTACGGCGCCCGCATCGTGGCCGACTACGGCGCGTACACCGCCGCGAGCGCGATGGTCGAGACCGCCGACCGACTGAGCGAGGCGGACGCCGGCCTGCAGCAGTACCTGCTGCTCGTCGGTGCACTGCGGTCACTGTCGCGCGGTGAGCACCAGCCGAGTGCCACCCTCGACTCGTACCTGCTCCGCGCGATGAGCATCGCTGGGTGGGCGCCGTCCTTCAGCGACTGCGCCGTCACCGGGGAGCCCGGACCGCACTCGGCGTTCGTCGTGCAGCTCGGCGGGGTCGTGGCGGACTCGGCCGCGCCTCCCGGCACGCCGCGCCTGGACCCGGCGACGCTCGCCGTCCTCGGGCAGCTGCTGGCGGGGGACTGGGGCAGTGTCGACGTGACCGACGAGCGGACGAGATCACGGGCCTCCGGCGTGGTCGCGGCGTACGCGCAGTGGCACCTGGAACGATCGCTCCGTTCGTTGCCGCACGTCGACCGCACCGAGCACCCGTCGCCGCTCGCCCCGCACCCCGGTGGTGTGCCGGCGGCGGTCGCAGCGGTGCCGGCGCCCGACGTGCCGACGCCCGACGACCACGACCCCGTCCCCGGAGGAACCCGCGCATGAGCCCTCGCCCCGCCGCCGAGCCGGGTCCGTTCCTGCCCGTCGACTGGACGGGCGAGCAGCCCCCGGCGATCCCGAAGCGCTTCGTCCCGGGCCACGTGGCGATCGTGATGGACGGCAACGGCCGGTGGGCGAACCAGCGCGGGCTCACCCGCATCGAGGGGCACAAGGCCGGTGAGGCCTCACTGCTCGACGTCGTCGCCGGCGCGATCCAGATCGGCGTCACGCACGTCTCCGCGTACGCGTTCTCGACCGAGAACTGGAAGCGTTCGCCCGAAGAGGTCCGGTTCCTGATGGGCTTCAACCGCGACGTCATCCGCCGTCGTCGGGATCAGCTCGACGAGTGGGGCGTGCGGGTCCGCTGGGCCGGTCGCACCCCGAAGCTCTGGCGCAGCGTCATCGACGAGCTGCAGACCGCCGAGGAGATGACGGCCTCGAACGACGTCCTGACCCTCACGATGTGCGTCAACTACGGCGGCCGGAACGAGATCGCTGACGCGGTGCGCGGGATCGCGGACGACGTGGCGGCCGGGCGCCTGAAGCCGAGCCAGGTCACCGAGAAGACCCTGGCGAAGCGGTTGTACGTGCCCGAGTTGCCGGACGTCGACCTGTTCCTCCGCAGCTCGGGTGAGCAGCGGACGAGCAACTTCCTGCTCTGGCAGTCGGCGTACGCCGAGATGGTGTTCCTCGACCGGCTCTGGCCCGACTTCCGGCGCACCGACCTCTGGGGTGCGATCGAGGAGTACGCCAGCCGCGACCGCCGCTACGGCGGCGCGGTCGACACACCGACCGCGTAGGCACGGGAGTCGGCCGCGCGTCAGGCGAGGAGGTGTGCCGCCGACCGCACCGCTTCCAGCGCCGCCCGGACGCTCGGCACGCGCTCCGCCCCGCGGGCCACGACCACCTCGACGCGTCGGGCGAGGTCGTCGTCCACCGGGTCGACCGACACCCCCGCGGGGATGACCGTCGTCGCGAGCGCGAGCCGGGGGAGCAGCGCCACCCCGAGCCCGGCGGCGACGAGTCCCACGACCGCGGCCGCGTTGTCCGTCTCCAGGACGATCTCCGGCGTGAACCCCGCCGTCGCGCACGAGGCGAGCAGGTGGCCGCGGCACCGCGGACACCCGCCGATCCAGCGGGCGCCGCGGTGGGACGCGAGGTCCACGGCGGGGGAGCCGGCGGGGCGGACGGCATCCGGGCCTCCCGGCAGGCCGGCACCGTCCGCAGCGACCGGCGTCACCAGGGCGAGCGGGTCACGCCCGAGCGGACGGGTGACGAGCCCCGGGTCCGGGACGGCCCCGACCTCGTCGCCGGCGTAGGTGAAGGTGAGTGCGACGTCGACCTCGCCGCCACGCAGCAGATCGAGCGCCTCGGGCGGTTCGACCTCGACGTACGAGGTCGTCACGCCCGGAGCCGTCACCGCCATCCGGGCGAGCACCGCGGGCACCAGGGCGGACGAGGCACTCGGGAAGCCGGCCAACCGCACGCGCCCACGGGTGAGCCCGCCGACGGCGTCGAGGTCCTCGCGGGCGGCGGTCAGTGCAGCCTGCACGTGCAGGGCATGGTCGGCGAGCACCTGCCCGGCGTGTGTGAGGGTCGCGCCGCGTGCTCCGCGTAGGACGAGCGCGTGCCCGAGACGCTGTTCCGCCCGGGTGAGCAGCTGACTGACGGCCGGTTGGCTCGACCCGAGCGCGACGGCAGCGCGGGTGATCGACCCGCTGTCGGCGACGGCTCGGAGGACTCGGAGTAGCTGCGGGTCGATGTCGTCCATCACGCGATGTTACCCGTGGCACAACGAAGCTGCTCTGGCGTGATGGCTCCGGTGGAGGGACCCTGTCGGACATGGACTCGTTCCCCACGGACTCGTTCCCCGCCGGCCGCGGGTACCTCGCTGCGTGCACCGCCGGCCTCCCGTCGAGCGGCACCCTCGCCGCGCAACGCGCAGACCTCGACGCCTGGTCCCGTGCCGAGACCTCGCCGGCCCACTACGGCGCCCTCGTCGAGGAGGGGCGCGCGCTCTTCGCGGACCTGGTCGACGTCCCGGCAGCGCGGGTCGCGACCGGATCGCAGACCTCGGTGATGGCCGCCGTCGTCGCCGACGCCCTGCCCGACGGCGCCGAGGTGGTCGTCCCCGACGGCGACTTCAGCTCCGTCGTCTTCCCCTTCCTGGCGCAGGCACACCGCGGCGTCCGGGTCCGGAGCGTCCCCCTCGTCGAACTCGCCGCGTCGATCGGCCCGGACACCGCGCTCGTCGCCTGGTCAGCCGTGCAGTCCGCCACCGGCGTCGTCACCGACCCGGACCCGGTCGTCGCCGCGGCCCGACGCGTCGGAGCACTCACGCTGTGCGACCTCACGCAGGCCGCCGGCGTCCTCCCCGTGTCCGCCGCTCCCTTCGACGTCACCATCACCCACGCCTACAAGTGGCTCTGCGCACCCCGCGGGGTCGCCTTCATGACGCTCTCCGACACCGCGCTCGGCCGACTGCGGCCCGTGCAGGCCGGGTGGTACGCGGGGCAGGACGTCTGGTCCTCCTGCTACGGGCCCGCCATGCGGCTGGCCGACGACGCCCGCCGCTTCGACGTCTCGCCGGCCTGGCAGGCGTGGCCCGGCGGGGTCGCCGCCCTCCGGCACGCCACCTCGCTTGACGCGCATTCGACCTGGAGGCACGCCACCGGTCTCGCAGACCGGCTCTGCGACGCCCTGGGGGCGCCTCGGCAGGGGCAGCATTCGGGCGGGCAGGCGATCATCACCTTCCCGGACGCCGACGGCACCGGGCTGCGTGCGCTCACCGCCGCAGGACTCACCGCCTCGGGGCGGGCCGGACGGCTGCGGATCGCGTTCCACCTGTGGAACGACGAGGACGACGTGCGCACCGCGGCGGCGGCGCTGGCGGGGGTGGAGCCGGGCGCGTCGGGCAGGTGAGGCGTCCGGGCG